>DASYZY010000069.1:0-3619 GCA_035945735.1 Thermoplasmata archaeon | reverse complement strand
CGGGAATGTTCCGGCGGGAACAGCAGGAACAGGTCCACGTCCACCCGGTCTTCCAAGAACGTCTCGCGGGCGGCGCTGCCGGCGACGACGGCCCGGCGCAGCGGCAGCCCCAGCTCGCGCGCGCGCTGCGTGGCCTGCTCGATCAGCTTCGAGCGGAGCTCGGCGAGGCGTCGCAGCGTCTCCGGCCGGGGCGCGAGCTCGCGGCGCAGACGCGCTTCGAGCGCCGAGGCGTCCGCTTCGGGCGCCAGGGGAGCCCCGGGGGTCCGCACGGACCGGTCGAGGGAGGCCGCGGCTTGAGCATTTGCACGATGGACGCCGGTGAGCGGCCCCGAACGGGTTATCGAGGCGGGCGCCCCTAATGGAAGGCGGGAACGAAATGGCACACGAGGCCACGCTCTACTCGCCCCTGGAGTCGGGCAAAGTCCGCTGCACCGCCTGCGCACGGTATTGCGTCATCCCTCCGGGATCGCACGGCTTCTGCTTCGTGCGCAAAAATGCCGGCGGCCGGCTCGAGCTGTTGAGCTACGGCCGAGCGGCGGCGGTCCAGGTCGACCCCGTGGAGAAGAAGCCGCTCAGCCACTTCCGTCCCGGCAGCCGGGTGTACTCGATCGGCACCGTCGGATGCAACTGGAGATGCCTGTACTGCCAGAACAGCGAGATCTCGCAGGAGCAGGAGGTGCACGGCGAGCCGCTGTCGCCCAAGGAGGCGGTCCGGCAGGCTGTGGGGCTCGGTTGCGACGGCGTGACCTTCACGTACAACGAGCCCACGATCTTCGCCGAGTACGCCGTCGACGTCATCGCCGAGGCGCACCAGCGAGGGCTGTTCGCGAACTTCGTCACGAACGGCTACATGACGCCGGAGGCGGTCGAGTATCTCGTCCCGCACCTCGACGCGATCTCGGTGGACTTCAAGGGGAGCGGCGAGGAGCGGTTCATGCGCAAGTACATCACCGCCAAGGGCCCCGCGCCGATCCTGTCGACCCTGACCGGGCTGCGCCGCGGCGGGGTCCATGTGGAGGTGACCGACCTCATCGTCCCCGAGGTCGGCGAGGACCCCGATGCCCTGCGCCGGCTCGCCCGGTTCGTCCGCACCGAGCTCGGCGCGGACACGCCGTTCCATCTCCTGCGCTGGCATCCGGATTACAAGATGCTCGACCTGCCCGTCACCCCCATCCGAACGCTCGAACGGCTCCACGCCATCGCCCGCGAGGAGGGGCTCGAGTACGTCTATCTCGGCAACGTCTGGGGCCACCGGCTGGAGCACACCTACTGCCCGGCCTGCGGAGCGATCGTCGTCGATCGGTACGGATTCATGATCCGGGAGTGGCGGCTGGATTCCGGTAACCGCTGCCGGGAGTGCGGCCACCCGATACCCATCCGGGGCCGCCCGCCGGAGGATTACGCCGCGCAGGGGATACTGCCGGTCCTGTAGAGCGTCATGATCGCGGTCGGGGAAACTGCGCCCGAGTTCGAGGCCCCCGATTCGGCCGGCCGGACCTTGCGGCTCTCGTCCCTGCGCGGCAAGAAGGTGCTCCTGTACTTCTTTCCCAAGGCGCTCACCGCCGGCTGCGCGGCCGAGACCCGGCAGTTCGGGGTGTTGGCTCCGGCGCTGGCCGAGCAGGGGATCCTCGTGCTCGGCATCAGTGTCGACACGGCGGAGACCCAGAGCCGATTCGCCGTCAGCTGCAAGGCCACCTTCCCCCTGCTCAGCGACGTGTCCAAGTCGATCGCCCGTTCCTACGGGGTCCTCTCGGTCCTCGGAGTGGCGAAGCGCGTGAGCTTCCTCATCGACGAGGAAGGCATCGTCCGGGGGACGAAGTCCTCGGTCCTACCGGGCCCCCACCTGGACTGGGCGGAGGGACTCCGGGATCGCGGTTCGCCTCCGCGGGCCGGCTGACCTAGCGACCCCGGGCCCGTCGGAGGGCCGCGACCTGGGCCTCGGTACCGGTGAACCGGGTACTTTCGTCGACGAAGCACAGCGGGTTCCCCGAGGGATCCTCGACGTAGAACGATCGCTCCCCCCACGGCCGGACCGCGATCTCCCCGATCGGGTTCGACGGGTCCCCGTGGAGGAACCCATGGCCGAGGGCGCCCAGCGCGCCGGCTCGGGCATGCATCGCCTCCAGCTCGTTCGTCGCGAAGTACACGGCCTCCAGCGGCGCCGCGTCGGCCGGATCGCTCGACCGGGAACGGTCGAGCAGGCCGACGATGACCTCGCCGCAATCAAAATAGTAGCGACCGTCGGCGACGAGTCGCCCGGGGACGCCCAGCAGGGACTCGTAGAACCGAAGGCTCGTCGGCAGGTCCCGAGCGCCGAGCAGGATACGAAACACCCGGGGAGCGCTCGCCATGAACGGAGTCCCCGAACCCCGGCGGCTCGGATTAACCTAGCACGATGCAGAGGACCCGGACGCGCAAGGGCGGGCGCGCCAGGCCCGCGATCGCGGAGTGTAGGCGCCCCTTCGTCCGAAGGGCGGCGTCGCGCGTAGATACCTTGAACCCTGGGACGCTGTCCGGACGAGCATGGGCGACAACACCGCCGCGTACACGCTGCGGGGAGGGGAGGCCGGCTATCAGCGGCTCCTGCTGTTGGCCCGAAGTCGCCGCGCCGACACCGAGGCGCTGTTCGATCGCGCCGGCGTCGGGCCGGGGATGACGTGCATCGATATCGGGTGTGGGGGTGGAGAGGTCACCCTCGATATCGCGCGCCGGGTCGCACCGACCGGATCGGCGCTCGGGATCGACATGGACGAGGTCAAGCTCGGCCTCGCCGCGAAGGCGGCACGCGAGCGCGGGCTGTCCAATGCTCGGTTCCAGATGATGCGCGTCGAGCAGTGGGCGGAGGTCGAGACGTACCAGCTCTGTTACTCTCGGTTCCTGCTCCAGCACCTGCAAGACCCATCCGGCTTGCTCCGTCGAATGTGGTCGGCGCTCCGCCCGGGGGGGCTCTTGATCGTCGAAGACGTGGACTGGGAGGGGTTCTCCAGCGACCCGCCCAACCCGGGCCTCGAGTTTCTCCGTGATCGCTACATCGCCTTGCTCGCGCACCGCGGATGCGACGCGCGTATCGGCCGTCGTCTCTACCGGATCGCCCTCGAACTCGGAATGCCCGAGCCGGAGATGGGCCTGCTGACCCCGCTCTACCACCGGGGCGAGGTCCGGCAACTCGCGCCGTGGACCCTCGATTTTGTCGCCGACGCCATGATCGCCGATGGGGTGGCCACGGCGGCCGAGGTTGCCGATGCACGCGCAAGCCTTCAGGGCCTCGTGAACGATCCGCGCTCAATGATCACCGGCCCCAAGATCTTTCAGCTGCTGGGCCGGAAGACGCCCGACCCCGGCTGACCCCGCGCTCACGGCACGACCCGCTCGACAGCGTGTGGGCTCGGCCCGAATGTGTACCGGTCCCCGTCCCTCTCCGGTGGCGCGGAGGTCGTCCTCCTAGGAGGACGCCGCCCGAGGGTGCTGGCAGGATCAGCTCGCCCACAAAGTTCGGTCTCCGAAGCATGCTCACGATGCGATCGTTTCAATGATGGCGCTGGGGCGCGTGGACGAGAACTGTGGATCCAAGACCAACGCGCGGGTCGCCCCGGAGTCGTGAGCAACCCCGTCGACTTCC
>DASYZY010000068.1:0-7693 GCA_035945735.1 Thermoplasmata archaeon | reverse complement strand
AACCGGTCGCGCTCGGCCTCCTGGGTTGCGGCGGTCCGCACCGCTTCCGCCTGTTCGCGGCGCCGACCGAGCTCGGTGCGCTCGCGGAGATGGCTCTGAGCGCGGCCCGCGAGCTCCTCGCTCCGCCGGCGATCAGCCTCGAGCGCAAGCCGCGATCGCTCGAGCGACTCCGTGCGTTCATCGGCCTCCTGGAGCCGGCCCCGGGCCTCGGCTTCCGCCTGACCGAGCTCTCGGATCCGCACCTCGAGGACACCTAGTTCGACCTGGGAGCGCTCGCGCGCCTCTTCGAAGTGCCGGAGACCCTCGGCGCGCGCCTCGGCCCGTTCGGCCGAGGCCGTGAGCGCGCTCGCCAGTTCGCTGGCGTTCTCGGCGGCCGTCCGGTACGTCTCGATTCCGAGCGCCTTGCGTACGGTGTCGAGCCGCTCGTCGGGCCGCTGGAGGAGGACCTCGCGCATGCGCTCTTGCGGGATGTAGACCGCCCAGCGCCAGACGTCCGAGTGCGCCCGAGGGCTCGGGTTGTCCGGAAAGCCCAGCAGGTTGATGGCCCGCCCCTTGAGCTCGGTTGGCGAGTAGCGCGTGCGCCGGCCGTCCTCGGCGTAGGAGCTCTCCTCGGTGTCGAAGCTCTCCTTCCCCTTGACGCGCCGACGGCGGAACCGGCGGCGGAACTCGAAGGTGCGAACGTCGTCGGCGAGCCGCAGCACGACCTCCGCCTCGCGTTCGCGGTGCCGGACGAGGTGTTCGGCCGGCACTTCGGCGAAGCCGAACAGCGCCATCTCGATGGCGTGCAGGAGGCTCGTCTTGCCGGATCCGACGTCCCCGACGAGCAGCGTGATCCCCGGCGCGAGGTCGAGCCGGCCCTCGTCGTAGCTACGGACGTTCCGGACCGAAATCGAACGGATCTGCATCGCTAACCCTCCGTGCGCCTCGCGAGCCGAGCGTGCCGGAACAGGGTGAGGCCGGCCTCGGTCCGCTGCTGCCGGTAGTCCGCCGCGGCCTGCCCTTCGCTCTGCGGGATCCCGAGCTCGCGGAGCAGGTTCCCGATGAGCTGCACACCCTCGCGGCCGGTCAGCTCGGGAAGTTCGGGGGGGGCCGACGCGCTGAGCCGCTGGAGGAGCTCGGCCTCGAGCTCCCCCTCGGTCCGCGCCGCGTCGGCGCTCCCCTCGCCGGGCACGACGAGACCCGAGAGATCGAGGTGGAGATGGCCGGCGGGGGGGGCCTGCTCGCGAACGAGAGCCCCCAGGCCACCGGCCACCGCGGGCCCCTCGGCGAGCGTTCCGCGGACGCGGGAGAACAGCAGCGCCCCCGGCTGCCGATAGGACTCCAGCGCCGCGGCGATCGCGGCCTTAGCCTCGGCCGGCGCACGGCCCCCGACATCGACGTCGACGACGCGGATCCGATCCGTTGGCGCGCACCGGACGTACTCGACGCTCGGTCGCCCGTCGGTGACCGTGACGATGGCGATCCCCTGCTGCGTCTCATGGTTCGCCGCGTGGGCGAGATCGGTCACCGAGGTCCCGAAGACGGCGCCCGGGTTGACCAGGAGGCCCCCATCGGGCCCGCTTCCCTCGTAGGTGTAATGGATGTGGCCGCCGGCGTAGTAGTCGCAGCCCCCGGGGAGGTCGCGGACCGATACTCCCTCGATGTGCTCCCGGTACGGCGCCGGCAGGTACTCCCGGATCGCGGCATGGAACTGGAAGATCCGAAAGCCGGGCTGAGCGCGGAACTCTTCGCTGTCCACCGACCGGAAGTAGGCCGCATCGAGCCCGTGGGCGCGACCGGAGATCCCGGCGATCGCGGCGCCGGTCGGCTCGTCGATCGTGAACCGCAGGCTCCAACGGTCTCCCTCGGCCCGCACCGGCTCCGGCGCGGCCCGCAGGAACAGCCCGCTCTCGGCGAGCACATCGAGCCAGCTCACCCGATGGGCGACGTAGTCGTGCGAGCCGTAGATCACGTAGACCCGGCGGCCCTGGGCCACGAGCTCGCGCAGGCGCGCGGCGACCGGCGCCACCTCGGCCGGTTCGGGGACGGGGGTGTGGAAGAGGTCGCCCGAAATGAGCAGGAAATCGCATTTCCGCTCCTCCACCACGTCGAGCGCACGGAGCACGCTCGCCCGCAGCGCCGCTCGGACCTCCGGCTCCCGGGCCCAGGCGCCCACGTGCGCGTCGGCCAGGTGGGCGAACCGGAACGAGCGGCCCGTCATGGGCCTACTAGCCGGAACGGTTCCGGTCCTGGGCGCCCGGCCGGCGCCCGCCCTCGGCCGATCGGGCGAGGATGGCGGCCAGGAGGCCCGCCCCCACGCCCAATGCGACGAGCCCCAACCCGATCGAATCGTCGTTGAACTGGAGGGCGACGCCGGTCGCGGGGGTCCGGGGGGCAGGCCGGGCGATCGGGCTGGCTGGCGTCGGTGGTCGATTCGCCTGGGCGAGGATGCCCTGGATGGTGCGCTGCTGCAGCTCGAAGAGCTCGGTCGCCTCCTCCATGGTGATCTGCCGGCCCTGCAGCCGGCCGATGAGGTAGGCGTACCGCGGCGAGGGGGCCGACGCCGGACTGGGGGCATCGGCCGGCGACGGGGCGTCCATGGGCGAAGGCGCCTCCGGCGTAGAGGGCGGAGGCGGCGGCTGGTACGAGGCGTATCGGGGACGGGGGCTCGGCATCGCTCCTCGCTCGGAACCCCGGCGCCCTATTGAGCTTCGCGAGCGCCCCTGTCGGACACGGCCCTCGCGCGCGCGCCACGGCAGTGGGCACGGGCCTCACGAGCCGTAGGAAACCGAGCCGTTATCAACCCCGGACGGAATCGTCGGCCGTGAGCGCTCCCTCATCTCCCCCGCCGGCCGAAAACGAGGAGGACCGTCGCCATGTCCATGTCCGTCTCTCCGATGGGCAGGCCTCGGTGCTCGACCTCGTGACCGAATACCTTCAGGCGGCCGGCAAGGCCCCCGACTGGTACTGGCGGCTCGCTGGGCGGCTCGAGGAGGAGAACTCCGACGAGGTCGAGGACCTGATCACCTCCGCGTTCGAGGCCGGCGCCTTCCTCGCCCACGAGCACCCCGAGGAGCTACGGTTCGACTGGGTCAGCGAAGAGGAGTGCGAGCGCGAGCGGAAGGCCGAGGAACGCGGCCAGGCCAAGGACGAGCGCGGTAAGGAGCGCTCGACCATGAGCCACTACGCCTGAGTAGCCTGCCGGGGCGCCCTCCGGCGCCGCCCCGTACCCGCAACTCGACGAGGGAGCAGGGCCGGCATCGCCCCCCCGGCCGGCTCGGGTCGATACCCGCCCAAGCCGCGCGAAATGGCTGGACGGCCGAGACGCCCTTTCCGGGGCAGCACCTCGTCTACGGGTTCTTCTTGTCCTTGCAGCCGCAGGTGTCGCACACGTTCCGGAACCTCCGGCCCGGTGAGGGCGTACGGACCTATGAGCTCGTCGGGAGCGCGCTCCCTCTAGAGTAGCCCGACGAGGTAGTGGGTCGCGACCAGGACGACGAACAGGATGGAGACCGTGTTGACGACCTTAATCAGCGGGTTGATCGCTGGGCCGGCGGTGTCCTTGGTCGCGTCACCGACGGTGTCGCCTACCACGGCCGCCTTGTGGGCGTCGGAGTGCTTGCCGCCGTAGTGGCCCATCTCGATGTACTTCTTGCCGTTGTCCCAGGCACCGCCACCGGTCGTCATCGTCAGGGCGAGCGGGAAGCCCGAGAGGATGACGCCGATCAGCACGCCGGCGAGCGCGATCGGTCCGAGGAGAAACCCGACCGCGATCGGCGTCGCCACGGCGATCGCGGCGGGCGCCGCGAGCTGCTGCAGCGCCGTCCGGGTCACGATGTCGACGCAGGGACCGTACTCGGGGCGGGCCTTGCCCTCCAGGATCCCGGGGATGTTCTTGAACTGACGGCGGACCTCGAACACGATCGCCTCGGCCGCGACGCCGACGGCGCGCATGAGGAAGGAGGTGAAGAAGAACGGCAGGATGGCCCCGACGACCAGACCGGCGACGACCAGCGGGTTGGAGATGACGAGGGCCGACTCGACCGCGGCGAGCCCGCCCGGGTAGTAGTCGGCGAGCGCGAAGGTGTAGGCGGCGAAGAGCGCGAGCGCGGCCAGGACCGCCGAGCCGATCGCGTAGCCCTTTGTGATCGCCTTGGTCGTGTTGCCGACGGCGTCGAGCGGGTCGGTCACGGCCCGGGCCTCGGGGGGCAGCCCGGCCATCTCCGCGATCCCGCCGGCGTTGTCGGTGATCGGACCGAAGGCGTCGATCGAGATGATCATCCCGGTGACCGAGAGCATGCTCGCGGCGGCGAGCCCGATCCCATACAGCCCTAGTTCCGGGTCGACCGCCAGCGTGCCGTTGACCGTGTAGGCTCCCACGGAGGCATACGCGCCAAGGATGCCGGCCACGATGACCAGGCCCGGTATCCACGCCGATTCGAGGCCCACCGCGAGGCCCCGGATGACCGTGGGGCCGGCCCCGGCCTGCGAGGCCTCGGCGATCTCGCGGACCGAGCTGTACTTGGCGCTCGTGTAGTAGTCGGTGCTGAGCACGATCAGGACCATCACGACGAGCCCGAGGGCGGTCGCAACGAACACGCCGGTGTTCCCTCCCATGAGGGTCTGATCCAGGACGTACAGGCCGACGAGGCCCACGCCGGTGGTGACGGCGAGGCCCTGGTAGAGCGCGCCCATGATCGTCCCCTTCGGCCCCATACGGACCGCGACGGTCCCGACGAGGGTGGCGACGATCGCCCAGGCGCACACGACGAGCGGGTAGAGGACCGGGGTCTGCAGGCCGGTGCCGAAGTGCGCGGCGACGCCGGGCAAGAGCGTGGCGAGGAGCATCGCGCTGACGGCCGTGACGACGTACGTCTCGAACAGGTCCGCGGCCATACCCGCGCAGTCGCCCACATTGTCGCCCACGTTGTCGGCGATGACCGCCGGGTTGCGCGGGTCGTCCTCGGGGATGCCGGCTTCGACCTTGCCGACCAGGTCGGCGCCGACGTCGGCGCCCTTGGTGTAGATGCCGCCGCCGACCCGGGCGAAGAGGCTCATCAGGGAGGCGCCGAACAAGAGCCCGGCCATCGACAGCACGTTGCCGCCGAACCAGGCGTAGAAGCCGACGAGCTCGAGCAGCGCGAGCCCCGCCACCGAGAGCCCCGTGACGGAACCGCCGAGGAAGGCGTACCGCATGGTGGCCGGCAGGTCGCCCTTGCGCGCGTGCGCGGCCGTGCGGACGTTCGCGCGGACCGAGACCAGCATCCCGACGCCGCCGGCGAGCGCGCTACCGGCCACGCCGAGCAGGAACCCGACGGCGAGCTGCCAGCCGTCGCCGCGGCTCCAGAAGGCCGCCGCGATGATCGCCGCGAGCACCACCGCGACGACGAAGACCGCGGTGTACTCTCGACGGAGGAAGGCGGTCGCGCCTTCACGGATGGCCAGCGAGATCTCCTTCATCCGGTCGGTGCCCTCGTCCTCCCGGAGCAGGAGCATCGTCTGCAGGCCCGCGTAGGCGAGGCCCACGAGGGAGGCGAGGAGGACGACGAGCTCGATAGAAGAGGGGCTGTACAGCATCGGTGGAGCTCGCGGTGCGACCGCCCCGCTCTATGGGAGGATTATTAAAGGATTGTCTCGGGGAATCCGCGCTTCTCCGACGAGCCGGCGGCCGAACGATTCCTCCGCCCGTCGAGCGCGGGGTTCATAACACCCCGTCGCCGTCGAAGTGCGGCCGCAATGCAGGCGCTCTCGCTCCGGGACTCGGCGAGCCGGCGCCGCTCGCGGGTGGAGTGCCCGCGATGCTCCCGCCCGGTCGACCTTCAGCGGCTCCGCGCCCACCTGCGCGACCTCCACCGGCTCGACAGCGCCGAGCTCGACAAGATCCTCGTCGAGGTCCGCCGTCTGGCGATCCGCGGCCGGGGTCGACGGATCCGGCCGGAACCCCGTCCCGAATAGCCCCCTAGGGCTCGAAGGAGCGACGCCGGACGTTGTCGAGCAGCCGCTCGAGGAGCGAGGCGCGCGGGATCGTGGTCGCCGCCTTCTGGCCCGCGATCCGCAGGGCCACGGTCCCTTCGGCAATCTCCTTCTCTCCCACGACCACGATGTAGGGGACCCGGTCGAGCTCGGCCGCGCGGACGCGCTTGCCGAGCGTCTCCTCGCTGCCGGCGAGCTCCGAGCGCAGGCCGGCCCGGAACAGCTCGTCGACCAGGCCCTGGGCCGACGCGGTCTGCTGCTCCCCCACGGGGAGGACCCGGATCTGGACCGGGGCGAGCCACGGGGGGAATCGACCGGCGGTGTGCTCGATCAGCACGCCGGTGAACCGCTCGAAGCTACCGAGGATGGTCCGGTGGATCACGATCGGCGTGTGCAGCGCCCCGTCGGCGCCTTGGTACTGCAAGCCGAAACGCAATGGCATCTGATAGTCCAGCTGGATGGTGCCGGTCTGCCAAGGACGGCCCATGCTGTCCTTGAGGTGGATGTCGATCTTGGGGCCGTAGAAGGCGCCCTCGCCCGGCGAGACCTTGTACGGCACGCCGGAGGCATCGAGCACCCGCTTGAGCGTCGCCTCGGCGCGGTCCCAGACCTCGGGCTCTCCCAGAAAGCTCGCCGGCCGGGTCGACAGCTCGTACGACCAGCTGAAGCGGAAGGTCGAGAACGCCTGATCGATCCAGGCCATCAGCTTCTCGAGCTCGCCCTCGACCTGCTCCTCGGTGACGAACAGGTGGGCGTCGTCCTGGACGAGCTCCCGGACCCGCGTAAGGCCGTGGATCGTCCCGCTCGCCTCGAGGCGGTGCAACGGCGCGAACTCGGCCAGGCGCATCGGCAGCTCGCGGTAGCTGCGCGCGCGCGAGCCGAAGATGAGCATCGAGCCCGGACAGTTCATCGGCTTGACCCCGAAGACCCGGTCCTCGATCGAGGAGAGGAACATGTCGGAACGGTAGTGCTCCCAGTGGCCGCTGCGCTCGAAGACCGACTGGGCGAAGAGCAGCGGGGTGCGCACCTCGGAGTACCCGTCGGCGCGCAGGTGCTCCATCACGAACCGTTCGAGCTCGCGGACGATGACCATCCCCTTCGGCAGCCAGAAGGGGAATCCGGGTCCTTCCTCGACGAACTGGAACAGCTCGAGCCGGGCCCCCAGCGTCCGGTGATCGCGGGCCTCGGCCTCCTGGCGTAGCTTGAGGTACGCCTCGAGCGCGGCGCGGGTCGGGAATGCGACTCCCCGCACCCGCTGGAGCGGAAGCCCGTCGGCCGTCCCTCCCTGCGTCACCGCCGAGAACCCGAGCAGGTGGATGCCTTCGAGCCAGCCGGTGTGGGGCACGTGGGGACCGCGGCAGAGGTCGACCCAGTCGCCGGTCCGATAGACCGAGATCGTCTCGTCCGGGCCGCTCTGTCGGATGTAACCCTGCTTGTGGGGATTCGACGCGAACAGGCCGAGCGCGGCCTCGCGGCTCAGCTCCTCCCGGGTGAACAGTTCTCGCGCCTTGACCGACGCGCGAACCAGCGCGTTCACCGCGTCGATGTCCTCCGGAGTCAGCGCACGCACATCGAAGTCGTAGTGGAAGCCGTTCTCGTCGGCAGGGCCGACCGTCGGCTTCGCCTCCGGTATCCGGGTCATGACCGCTTTGGCGACGACGTGCGCCGCCGAGTGGTCGAGAATCTCCCTACCCGCCCGATCCTCGAACGTGATACCCTCGAGCCGCCCAGCGCGGGGGAC
>DASYZY010000067.1:0-2694 GCA_035945735.1 Thermoplasmata archaeon | reverse complement strand
GACGCGCAAGAGCGCCGAGGAGGGCTTCCCCCGACCGTGGCCCGAGGAGATCGCGATGGACCCGGCGGTCGCCCAGCGCATCGACGCGCTCCTCGCCGCCGAACCGGAGCTCGCGCGTCGGCTGGCCGGCCGGCGCGCCGGATGAGCGAAGGCGGGCGCCTCGCCGAACTCGCGCGCTATCTCGAGCTCGGCAACCTCGGCCTGAACCTCCCCTTCGCACTGGCCTTTCTCTTCGTCGCCTCGAACGGCTGGCCCAACGTCCGGGTCCTCCTTCTCGTGCTAGTCGCCTTCGTGGGCGCGCGGACCGCGGGTCACAGTTTCAACCGATGGGCCGACCGAGAGTACGACCGCCGGAACCCCCGGACCCGGTCGCGCGCCGTCGCGGCCGGGCGGTACCCGCCGGGCTTCGCTCTCGGACTGACGGCCGCGGGAGCGGGGGTGCTGCTGGCGGCGGCCTACTTGCTGAACCCGCTCGCCCTCGCGCTCGCACCGGTCGCCCTTCTCCTGCTGATCGGCTATAGCTACACCAAGCGCGTGAGCTCCTGGACGACCCCGTTTCTCGGGCTCGTCGAATCGATCACTCCGGCCGCCGCCTACGTCGCCGTCCGGGCCGCGCTACCGGAGACGGCGTGGTGGGCCGTGGGGGGGATCCTGCTGTGGGGCACCGCGTTCGAGACCATCCACAGCATCGGGGATCTGGAGAGCGACCGAGCGCTCGGCCTTCGGTCGCTCCCGCTCGCGCTGGGCCGCGATCCGAGCCTACGACTCGTTCCCGTACTCCATGGAGCGGGGCTGATTTTCCTAGGAGCCTACGGCGCGTTGGCCGGCTTGGGTTGGCCGTACTACCTGGGGCTTCTCGCCATCGGAGCCGGCGCGGCGGAAGCCGACCTTCAGCTTCTCCGCGACCCGGCCGGTACCCGGCGGGCGTTCCGACGCCATTTCCTGCTCGCGCTGTTCTTCCTGGTGGGAGCTATCGGTGCCCTCTGGGTCGCCGGTCGATTCTAGAAGTCTCTGGCGTCGGTTTCCTTGCGGGAGCGTGCGCTTTCCGCTATAGAATCGGGTCGGTTGCGCTGCGTCCAGACAGGTGCGAGGACCCATATACCCCACCGGCTCCAGAAAGGCCAGGTACACAATGCCGCAGGTAATGATCGGCCTCTCGGGCCGCGACATGAAGACGACTAGCGAGGTCTGGCGCGTGGTCAAGCGCTCGCTGAACCCAGAGATCCGGCGACGGATCGGCTGGCGCGGGCGGGGCAGCCTGCTTCGCCAATTCATCCTGTACGGATTCGAGCGCGCGAGCGAGAACCCCTCCGAGTTCCTCCGGCATATCCGCGATCTCCAGGACCCGCTGTTCGGCAAGCGCTCCCGCGCCGAAGCCGGGGCCGACGCGCGCGAGGCGCTCGTCGCCAACTGGGCGGCCGCCCTGCCCGCATCCACCAGCACCCGCCGCCGCCGGGGCCGCGGCAAGTAGATCCGCCGCGCTCCTGGATCCCCTCGAGCCCGGGCGGTGCTCCGAATGCGGAGTGCCGAGCGGCTCGAGGGGTTGGCCATCTCCGGTTCGGCCCGGCTTGGCGAGCACCCGGTCCGGGTGCCGCTGCTGCTGGACGCCGGGAACGATGCGGGCTCGCCGCGTTTGGTCGATGAGGGTACTGCATCTCCGGGTCGGCGTCGGCTTCGGATCGACCTCGAAAGCGGATCGATACGTCTCGAACGCACCATCCCCGCGCCGGAGATCGCGGGCTCGGCGCCTTCCGAGGAGATCGCCCCCGGCGTCTGGGCCGTGCACCTCCCGGCCGATGAGGCCGAGTGGACACGGCTGACGGGCGCGCGTCCGCAGCTCCTCGAGCTCTCGAACGCCCGGGCGCTATTCGCCCTAGGGGAGCCGTTCGTGGCCGCGGTGGGCGAGATCCGGCGACGCCTTGGGGCCGCGCCTCTGCTGTGGGCCCCCCGGGTGGCGCTCCCGCACCGGTTGGCGCTCCTCGTGTACCTCGGGATCGACATCCACGATACCACCGAGGGCCGGTGGCGAGTCGCCGAGGGGGCGGAGCTCGACGGTACGCTCGGCGAGCGGACCCGCATGGAAGGTCGGGGTACCGCACCGGTCCCGGTCGAGCCCCTCCTAACCGAGTACCGTTCGGAGATGGAGCGTGTCGTCCGCTCCCTCGCCGAAGGACGACTCCGTGAGCTCGTCGAGCTACGGCTGGGCTCCGAGCCCGCCCTCGCCGAGCTGCTGCGCTACGCCGACCGCCAGCTGGGAGGGTTGCTCGAAGAGCGAGCGCCCGTCACCGGGGGACCGACGGCCCGGTACGTCTACCGCGAATCGATGCGACGTCCGGAGGCCCGCAGGTACCGGGAGCGATTCCTCTCCCGGTACCGCGCCCCTCCGTCCAAGTCGGTGCTCCTGCTCGTGCCGTGCTCGCAGACCAAGCCGTACCGCTATTCGCGGAGCCATCGGCGCTACGCCCGGGCGCTCGAGGGCCTGGCCTGGGCGCACCGCGTACACGTCGTTTCGGTCACCTCGCCCCTAGGGTTGGTGCCTCAGGAGCTGGAAGATCTCCCCCCCGCCCGCCACTACGACATCCCGGTGACGGGCGAATGGGACGAGGCCGAGCGGAGCAGCGTCGTCGAGGCGCTCGCCCATCTCCTCTCCTCCGGCCGTTACCACCACCGACTCGCCCACCTCGACCCGGAGGA
>DASYZY010000066.1:0-2096 GCA_035945735.1 Thermoplasmata archaeon | reverse complement strand
CCGACGACGATCGCGACGAGGCCGTACCCGAGCGGGATGATCGGGTTGAGACCGGGGAGCGCGAGCGCCTCCTGTGGGCTCGGGGCCGCGGAGGCCGGCACCCGGGCCGCGAGTACCCCCTCCCAAAGCAGGAGACCGACGATCAGCACCATCGCCAGGGCGGCGAGGGCGAGGCCCACGTCGGAGACGACGTTCCAGAACCGGCGGAACCGGCCCATCCGGTCGAGCCATCCCCGGCCCCGCCGGGTCTTCATCATGAGCGCCGGCCCGAAGAGCGTCAGCGCCCGGTCCGGCCCGATCCGGCCGGCCTTGTACAGCGCGTAGACGATGAGGCCGTAGGCCGCCAGCAGTCCGAAGAAGATGAGCAGGCCGTCGACCCAGGTGAGCCCCACGTTCGCGCGCCAGCAGCCGGCCGCGGGGATAAGTCCGTTTCCGGCGCTCGGAGAGAAGTGGGTTGGAGAGAAGTAGATGAGCGGGAGTCGGCGTTCACGCTGATGGTGGGGCGGCGTCCGGGGGGCCTAGGCGGGCGGGTCGGTCGTTGGCTCGTGGCCGTGCCGATCGCGGCCTTGCTCCTATCGGCGTTGCCCGCGATGCCGTTCGCGTCTCCGCTCCCGTCCTCGCACGCGGGCCCAAGCGCACCGGCCGAGCTCGTCGTGCCGGCGTTTTCGCCGGCGCCAGGCGTTCGCGCCATCGGCGCGCTCCCTCCCGGTGAGGTGCTCCGCGTCGCCGTCTCGCTCGTGCCCAGCGGCGGGGCCGGGCTCAGTACTTTCGCGACGGAAGTCTCGACTCCGGGCACCTCCTCCTACGGACACTTCCTGAGCCCGGACGGGCTCGCGACCACTTTCGGCGCCTCCCAGCGCGCCGTGGCGGGGGCCGCGGGGTACTTCGAGTCCTATGGACTGAGCGTGACCGCCAGCCCCGACCGTCTGTTCCTCTCGGTCTCGGGACCCGCGGGGTCGGTCGCATCGGCCTTCCATACCCAGTTCGAGCGCTACCGGGCCGGCGGGGCGACCTTCTTCGCGCACCCGAGCCCCGCCTCGCTCCCGGCGATCGCGCCGTGGTACGGCGTCCTCGGGCTCGGCAACCTCACCGAGATCCGGCCGCTCACCCCGGCGCTCAGCTACGGTCCCGCCTCCGGCGGGTGCACCGGAAACTCCGGAGGTTACCCTATCTCGCCCTGCGGCATGGCAGCGGCCTACGGCTACGCAGGCCTGTGGGCCCAGGGCAAGAACGGCAGCGGCACGCGGATCGGCGTGGTCGATGTCTTCGACAGCTCCGAGAACACCGCCAGTCTCAGCTCCGACCTTGCGAGCTTCACCAAGAACTTCGGCCTCGAGACGCCCCAGGTGAGCTTCGCCTACCCGACCGAGAGCGAGGCCAACCTCAACCACACCGGCCCGGACGGCTGGTCGGTCGAGGACGCCCTCGACCTGCAGTGGGTCCACGGAGCGGCCCCGGGAGCGGCGATCACCGACGCGCTCGCGCCGAACAACGACCCCGGCCTGTACGGGGCGGTCGACTCACTGGTCGCGTCGCATGCGGTGGACGAGATCTCGCTCAGTTGGGGCGAGCCCGACGTGGGCAAGTTCAACCTCTTCTCCACGCCCTGCCCGTTCGAGTGCAACGCGAGCTCCGACGGCTCGTACGCGATGCTCCACCCGGTCCTCGAAGCGGCGGCGGCCGAGGGGATCGGCGTTTTCGTCGCGAGCGGCGACTGCGGCGCCTCGGACGGGACGAGCGGCCTCTCCACCGACTACCCGTCCTCCGACCCGTTCGCCACCGGGGTCGGGGGCACGGTCCTCACCCCCAACTCCGACGGCACCTACTCGTCGGAGAGCGCCTGGAGCGGCAACTCGAGCGGCGGCTCGAGCCCCGGCTGCGCGAACCAGGGCGGCAGCGGCGGCGGCTACTCCGAGTTCCCGCGCCCGGCCTGGCAGGCCGGTACGGGAGTTCCGGCGAACCCCGCCACCCGCGGCGTCCCCGATGTGTCGATCGACGCGGCGACCGGCGCGGCGCTGTTCTACCAGGGCGTGGAGGCCTCGGCGAGCGGCACGAGCCTGGGCGCGCCGCTGTGGACCGGCATCGCGGCGATCGCC
>DASYZY010000065.1:0-26239 GCA_035945735.1 Thermoplasmata archaeon | reverse complement strand
GAGGAAGGGCTCACCGTCCCCCGGATCATCGCCGTCTGGAGCGGGCGACGCCTCAGGGTCAGGCCGAGCGGCGCCGCGCCGGCGAGGCGTCGAGGTCAGCGGGGATCTCCACCTCCCGCTCGAAGAAGATCGTGCCGGCCGCCGGATGGGGCCAGTAGGCAGGAATCCTGTGGAACCCCAGCTGTTCGTGGAATTCTATCGCCGCACGCATCGTCGGGAGCGCTTCGGCCCGGACTCGCGCGAATCGGAGCTCTCGAGCGCGGGCGATGAGGGCTAGGACGAAGGGTCGTCCGAACTCCGTTCCGCGGTGGTCCGGACGCACATGGATCCGCCGGAATTCGGCGATGCCGGGTTCGAGCTCGCGAAGGGCCCCGCAGGCGACTAGGTTTCCGCTCTCGAACCAGAGAAGTATGTCGCCACGGGGCGGCCGATACGATTGCGGCAGGTTCTCGATGAGCGAGTCGACCATCGCGAGGCCGTTCGTCACCCGCTCTCGCGATTCCGGTGAGGGATCCTGGTGGTCGGCCAGCCACTGACGATACTCCCGGAAGAGGCGGCGGACGGTGTCGAGGTCCTCCGACCAACGCACGGGACGGAGCAGGAGAGCCGGGGCGCGAGGACTGCCGGGGGGCTGGGGAGGTTTGGTCACGACGCTCGCCTACGGGCACTGCACGGGTTCGGCGACGCATCCGGCGCCATAACGTGTCGGCGGCGAGCGGTGGTCCTCTCGGCGGGGCTCGGCCAGCTCGCCGGTGACGTTCCAGGGACGGTCCTGGGGGGGCGAACCCAGCGCTCTTGTAGCGACCCCGGTAGTTCCATCGCGGTGGGCGGGGCGGAGAGTCCGGGGCCGGTCCGCACCAGCGAATCCCCGGCGCGAGCGCTGCGGCACCGCAACTTCCGTCTGCTCTGGGTGGGCTCGGTGACCTCGGCGGCCGGCGCCTCGATCGGGTCGATCGTGGTCGTTTGGCTGGTGTACTTCGCGACCCGATCCCCCCTCGCCATCTCGCTGCTTGGGGTCGTCCAGTTCCTCCCGACCCTGCTGTTCGGCATCCTCGCCGGGGCGCTCATTGACCGGTGGGATCGACGGCGCCTCATGCTGGCCTGCGACGTCGCTCGGGCCATCTGCTTTGGCGCTCTGGCGCTCTTCGTCCTGTTCTACGGGGCGAACACCCTGGTGCTGATCGGGGTCGTCTTCGCGGTGGCTGCGTTCAGCACCGCCTTTCGGCCGGCGACGAACGCGACGGTACCCCGGCTACTCCCGAGCGCGGAGGTCATGGACGGCAATGGCCTCCTTCAAGGGGGAAGCACGACCGCCTCGTTCCTGGGGAGCCCGTTCGGAGGCGTGCTGGTCGTGACGGTGGGGGCGGTCGTCGGGCTGGCCCTCAACGCCTTCACCTTCGCGATCTCGGCGGCGATGATTTTCCTGATGGTCATCCCCACCGCTCCATCGGCCTCCTCGGCGACCGGGTCACCCCGCCGGTCTCTGCTCGCCGCAGTCGTCGAGGGGTTCCGTTTCCTGCGGTCCCAGCGGGCTCTCCTGCTCATCACGCTCACGGCGATGGTGGCCAACTTCTTCCTCGCGATCTGGGGCGGGTTCACCGTGATCTACGCCGCGGTCCAACTCCACCAGGGAGCGGAGGGCTTTGGGATCTTGGTGGCGGCGAACACGGCGGGCTTTGCCATCGGGGCGATCCTCCCGGGGCGCTTGCGGACCGATCGCGCTCCCGGGATCTGGCTGATCGCCAGCTGGGGACTCGTCGGGTTCTTCATCCTCGGCCTCGCCTTCACCTCCTCGCTCCTGCTGGCTGTCCCGCTGACCTTGGTAGCAGGGGCCCTGCTGTCCATCGGGAACACGACATGGCTTTCCGGAGTGCAACGAACGGTGCCGGACGAGTACCTCGGCCGGTACTTCGCCACCGATGAGGCCGGTAGCTTCGCGATGATCCCGCTCGGCATCGCTGTCGGTGGCCTGCTGGTCGTCTTCTTGGGGATCTCGGTAGCCTACATCATCGCCGCCGCGGGTGGAGGCCTGATCAATCTCGTCCTCGTGTTCTCGCCCGCCGTCCGTCGATGGGGACGGGAGGTCCGGCCGTCCGGGTCGGCGCCCACCGGCTAGTTCCCCGGCTTGGACGGATCGTCCGGTGATTCGCCTCACGGCGAAGAGCGTCTCCTCTCGATCGCTGCGGGAGGGCCCACGCGGTCGCTACCCCGGGATCTGCCCCGCCCCCTGGCTCCGCTTCGGGAGATACACGTACACGAGATAGGCGAGAATGGCCGCGTACAGCCCCACACCACCGACGATCGCGAGAACGACGTTCTCCCAGACCCGGGCGGTCCCGTAGTCCTGCCAGTAGCCCAGCAGGGCCGAGAGGAGCACCGTGAACCCCAGGCTCAGGACAAGCTGGGCCGCCGTGGGACGGCGCCGATAGAACGCCACCGAGACGAGCCCGGGGAGGATCATCGTTCGGGGAAGGGGCCCTGGCTAGATACGGACGTCGGGTTCGACCCCGGCACCGAGGCCAAGGTCCTTGTAATGTAGGCAAGCCCCTTGTCGGGTCGTCATGGCGAAGAAGACCACGAAGGCGAAGAAGAAGAAGAGGTAACGACCGGGTACGGTCGCTTACGGAGTGTAGTCCCAGGGATTGCGTGCGCGGACCTCTCGACCGCCGATACGACGGTGAAGTCCGCGGATCCCATCGGTTGGTCGCGACGAGCCGAATACGAGGGAGGATGCCTCCCCCCGTTCGTGAATCGCTTCGCGCGCAGGGGGCGGTGCGTAGGGAAGGGCGCTTAATTCCGGTGGATGCGTGCGCTCGGACCTCGGGCACCGACCGCGCTCGACTGGAGTAGTCGCTGCGCAAGACGTACCCTGCGACGGCTCCGGGTCGCGTCGGGTGGGTCGGCGCCGTCGAGGAGAGGCTCGCGGGCTAGAGGACGACCTTCTTGTCGGCCGTCAGGAACTCCCGGCGCCGCTTGCCGGTCTCCATGTAGATCGTCTTTTCCGCCACCTTGCAGGCGTTGTCGGCGACCCGCTCCAGGTGGCGCGAGACCAGCACGTAGGTGAACAGCTCGCGAGGCTCGGGCGGATTGCCGTGCAGCACCTGGACGCACTCCTGGAGCACCCGGCGGTTCAGCTCGTCCACCGCATCGTCGGAATCGAAGACGCGGATCGCCTTCGCCAGGTCGCGCTGGACGTACGCCTCGAGCGCGAGCTCCACCATCGCCAGGGCGTGCTCTCCCATGCTCTTCAGCAACGGCCACGGAGGCACGAGGGGCGCGCTCGGAGCGTCGACCACGTAGAAGGCGATGTCCCGGCCCAGACGGCCGATCCGGTCGACGTAGGTGATCAGCTTGATGGAGGCGCCGAGGAGCCGCACGTCGTGGGCGGCGGGTTGGCGCCGGGCCAGGATCCGGATCGCCTCCTGCTCGATCTCCACGTCGTAGGTGTCCAGCCGATCGTCCCGCCCGAGGACGAGGCGGGCCGCGACGGGATCGGCGGCTTCCATGGCCCGGAGCGCTAGTCTCACCGTCTCGAGCGCCCAGTGCCCCATCGCGTCGATGTCGCGCGTGATCTTGGCGATGTCCTCGTCGATCGCCAGCGGCGTCGCGTCCGAGCCTGCCCCGCTCATCCGAACCGTCCGGTGATGTACTCTTCCGTGAGCTTTTCCTTTGGACGCTCGAACATCACATCGGTGGGGCCGAACTCGATGAGCTTGCCGAGGTAGAGGAAGGCGGTGAACTCCGCCACCCGGGCCGCCTGCTGCATGTTGTGGGTGACGATGATCACGGTGTACTTCTCCTTCAGCGTTCGGATGAGCTGCTCGATCTTCGCCGTAGCGATCGGGTCGAGCGCCGAGCACGGCTCGTCCATGAGGAGGATCTCCGGCTCGACGGCAAGGGCCCGCGCGATGCACAGCCGCTGCTGCTGTCCACCGGACAGCCGCACGCCCGGGCCGTGGATGTTGTCCTTCACCTCGTCCCAGAGGGCGGCTCCCTTGAGGCTCCGGATGACGGCGGCATCGAGCCGGGGTCGGTTCCGCTCGCCGTTGAGCTTGAGGCCGGCCGCGACGTTGTCGTAGACGGACATCGTCGGGAAGGGGTTCGGCTTCTGGAACACCATCCCGATGCGGCGACGGACCATGACCGCGGGCATCCCGTAGACGTCGGCGCCGTCCAGGGTGACCCGACCGGAGACGGTGGCGTGGGGCGTGACCTCGTGCATCCGATTCAGGCATCGTATCAGGGTCGACTTGCCGCAGCCCGAGGGACCGATGATCGCGGTGACCGTTCCGGCCGGGAAGTCGAGGCTGATGCGGTCGAGGACCTGCTTTCCCCCGAAGAACGCGCTCAACGCTTCGGCCCGTAGCTTGCCACCGGCCGTCGCCATCGCCGGGGCCGTCGACTCGAGCGAGGGGCTCGATGGGCCGGCGGGCGCCGAGGATCCTTCGACCATGCTACGTCGTCCCGTATTTTCGAGCCCGCCGCGCCAGATAGATCCGCGCGCCGAGGTTGATCGGGAGCATGATCAGGATGAGGAAAAGTGCGGCGCCCCAGGCGTCCGTGGTGAGGTTGCCGAAGCCGCTCGTGCCCCAGTTGTAAATGATCGGGGGTAGCGCCTCGGCCGGCTGGTTGTAGCCTAGGAAGCCGCGGGGGTTACCGAAGGCGGTCAGGAGCAGCGGTGCCGCCTCGCTCCCGGCGCGCGAGAAGGCGAGGATCGCCCCCGTCACGACGCTGCCCCCGGCCGAGCGCAGGACCACGCGCACGGTCGTCCGGTACCGCGGGATGCCGAGGGCGTAGCCGGCCTCCCGCAGGGACTGCGGGACCAGCCGGAGTCCCTCCTCCGTGGTTCGGGTCACGATGGGGAGCATGAGGACGGCGAGGGCGATGGACCCGGCCGCGGCGCTGAAGACATGCGCCGGACCGAGCAGGGTGATCATGAGGATGTAGACGAACACCCCCACCACGATCGACGGGACGCCGCTCATCACATCGGCGATGAAGCTCATGCTACGGCCGAGCGGTCCCCGCGAGTACTCCGCGAGGTAGATGCCGGCCGCGATCCCGCCCGGGATGGAGATGAGGGACGCGAGGGCGAGCATGGCGAAGCTCCCCTCGATCGCCGGGGCGATCCCGCCGTAGGAGCAGTTCCCGGTCACCCGGGGCGTGCAGTAGAAGCTGGGCTCCGATCCGGTCAGGAAGTGGACCGAGAACACCTGGCCTCCTTGGACCGCCGCCGAGTAGACGATGCTGACGAGCGGGATCAGCGCCACGAGGACGCAGACCCCGACGAGGGCGCGCATGGCGTAGTCCTTGGCCCGGCGCCGCTCGTGGCGGTAGTCCCTCATTCGACCGACGCCCCCGTGCCGGCCCCGACCAGGCCCCGGACGAGCAGCCGGGCGACCAGGTTCACGAGCAGCGTGATCCCCAGGAGCACGAGCCCGGCTTCGATCAGCGCCGAGCGCTCGAGCGGATTGAAGGAGTTGTTGAACTCGTTGGCGATGGCGCTCGCCAGGGTCTGTCCTGGCATGAATAGCGAGGTGGGCACGTGGTTGGAGTTGCCGATGGTCATCGTCACGGCCATCGTCTCCCCCAGCGCCCGTCCCAGGCCGAGGATGCACGCACCGATGATCCCGGATCGGGCGTACGGGATCACGCCGAGTCGGGTGGTCTCCCAGCGGGTGGCGCCCAGGCTCATCACCGCTTCCCGCTGGTTGTCGGGGACCGCCCGCATCGACTCGCGCGAGATCGCGGAGATGGTCGGGATGACCATGATCGCGAGGACGACCGAGGCGGTCAGGACATCCCCGCCGGCGGACGGGGCGGGAAAGGCGCCGGCAAGGCCCGGCAGCCGACCGAGGGTCGTGTGCAGCTCGGGCTCCACCGTCGACCGCATGACCGGCGCGAGGACGAACACCCCCCAGAGTCCGTAGACGACCGACGGTACGGCCACCAGGAGCTCGACCAGCGAGCTCAGGGGCACCCGGAGCCACGTGGGCGCCTCCTCGGAGAGGAAGACCGCGATGCCGAGCGAGAGCGGGACGGCGAGCAGCATCGCGAGCCCGCTCGTCAGTAGCGTCCCGACGATGTAGGGCCAGGCGCCGAACACCGGGTTCGGCGGGTTGGGGTTCCAGACGCTCTGGGTGACGAAACTGAACCCGTAGATGCTGATGGTCGACCAGCTCTTCTGCGAGAGCAGGTAGAGCTCTGTGGCGAACAGAGCGACCAGCGCGGCGGCCGTGACGGCCGTGCCGATGTGGAACAGGCCGTCGAGGGTTCGGAATCGGGCCCGCCACATGTCGTGGGGGAGCCGGCGCACCCCCCGGAGGAAACGGCGGGGAAACTGCTGAACGGTGGTGAACGGGTTCCCCAGTGCCCGGCTCGAGCCGCGACGTCCGTCGGGTGGCGGCGTCGGTTCGGGCACTGGGGTCCGGCCGGCTCTCTCCGAGGCCCCTAGTTCTGCTGCGTGCAGATCGGGATCGATGCCCCGTTGTAGGTCATCGATTCGATCGTCTGCTGGTCGGCGCTCACGACGCCGGCCGGTAGGGTCACGTAGTAGTTCTGCGACGAGTAGCTCTGCCCAAAGGTCACGGTCCAGTTGAGCCAGTCCACGAGGTTCTCCGCCTTCTGGAGGGTGTACGAGGAACCGTACGCTCCCGAGAGGTCCTTGTAGACGAGCATGTACGAGAACGTTGCGATGGGGTAGGTGCCCGCGCCGGGCTCGTTGATCAGAGACACGTTCGACCAGCTCGAGCCACCGGAGGGCAGGGTCGTGTCGCCCGCTGCCACGGCCAGCGCGGCGTCCCGGAGGGTGGGTACGATGTACTGGCCGGCGGGGTTCTGGACCTGCGCGAAGGTGATCCCTTGATTGAGCGCATACGTCAGATCGACGTAGCCGATCGCGTACGGCGTGCCCCCTACGGTGTTCGCAACCCCGCTCGATCCGTGCTGGCCACTGCCCGTCGGCCACGGCGGAGAGGTCGACTTGCCCGGACCGCTGGCCCAGGTCGCCGAGCTCTTCGACAGGAAGTCGGTGAACGCGTAGCTGGTTCCGCTCCCGTCGGACCGGTGCACCACGACGATCGGGTTGCTGGGCATCGACGTGATGTTCGGGTTGATCGCCGTGATCGCCGGGTCGTTCCAGGCGGTGATCGTGCCGAGGTAGATCTTGGCGAGGACCGCCCCGCTCATCTGGAGTCGGGCGGTCACACCGGGCAGGTTGTAGATGATCGACACGGCGCCGGCGGTCTCGGGGATCGTCAGCAACCCCGTGGCGTTGGCCGCTTGGGTCGCGGTCAGCGGGGCGTCGCTGGCCCCGAAATCGATCGTCTTGGCCGAGATCTGCGAGATGCCCGCGCCGCTCCCCGGCTCCTGGTAGTTCACGGTGCTCTGGGTGTAGACGTTCTCCCAGTTCACCATCAGCGGGTCGACGAACGTCGAGCCGGCTCCGAGGAGGGAGACCGCGCCGGGGGAGGTGCAGGCGTTCGGGGCCGGGGTACCCGGTTTGGCCGGCTTCGAGTTGAACCATCCGGCGGCGAAGCCCGCCGCTAGGACGATCACCACGACGACCAAGATCCCGATCACGGCATAGAGTCCGGTTCGGCCCGACTTGGAAGGCGCGATGATGTCGGGGGCGGGAGGTGCGTTGCCGCTCATGGTACTGCTCCCCGGTCCGCGCTCAGGCGCGCGGGCTCCCCCGCCTGACGGACGTCGCGTTCGGCGATGGCGCTCGGTTTCCTTTCTCGTTCATTCGTTCCCCTCTTTGGTTTCGTTGTGGGAGGTCGTGGGACATGACCGGTTGAGCGGCCAACGTCGACTCTGCTGCGTGGCGGCCGACGGCCAGACCCCGGGCGAGGGCCACCTCGGCGAGGTCCTGGGTGTACGATACGACCCGGTCGATCGACTGCAGCAAGCGGCCGAGCAGCACCGCGACGGCCGGAGTGAGAGAGCCCGTCGCGCTCGTCGGGAAGAGCCGATCGTGGAGCGTCGTGCAGGTCTGGTGGAGAGCCTCCCCGGTGTCGAGGAGGTCGTTCGCGGCCTTCGCGTCCGCGCGCTCGACGGCGAGACCGGCCCCGCGCAACAGCTCCTCCGCCTGCTTCTGGAAGGCCGCGATCGAGCGGAGCTGGGCGGCCGGGGCCGCGAGGTCCGCGAGCCGCGCGCCGGTCTCCCCGATCAGGACCGCGTGGTCGGCGATCCGCTCCAGACTGCGGGCGAGCATGAGCCAATCGAGCGGCGTGAGACCGTCCTCGTCGGCCGGCGCACCGAACTCCCCTCGGGC
The DNA here is from genome assembly GCA_035945735.1 of Thermoplasmata archaeon. GTDB lineage: Archaea > Thermoplasmatota > Thermoplasmata > Lutacidiplasmatales > UBA184 > JAKIVR01. Next base: position 17,964 of record DASYZY010000065.1, on the reverse strand, counting down.
GACCCGCCGCGTGAGGATCCGCTGGACGAGCCAGGCGTGCCGGTCGACCTCATCGTCCCGCGCGCTCCAGTTCTGGGGAGCCCCGGTCCGGCGCGACTCCCAGGAACGGCCGGCGTCCTCGAACAGTTCGGCGACCACCTGGTGCATCCGGTGCCCGATCTTGGGCAGGGGTAGTGGCGCTCCGGCCGCGACGTCGCGGACCGTCAGCCGCTCCCGCTCCTCCGATAGGATCTCGTTGCCGCCCGTCCGGCGGAGGAAGGCGTGGAGCACGCCTCGAGTCTGCTCGCGGATGCCCCCCGGCTCGTTGATCTCGATCTCGGAGGCGCCCCCGACGTACGCGGCGATCAGGCGACGGAACAGGTGCTCCGGGAATTCGCCGGCCACGGCCTCCACCTCGCGGCGGAGCTCGGGCGCCCTACCGGTGTCGGGCCGGAGGAGGAGGACCCCGTCGCGCAACGATTCGGCCCGAAGGCGGCTGCCGACCCCCACTCGGTTGGCCGCTACCCACGCGCGCGGCAGGGAGACCCCGACGGTGACGGACCCCATCCGCTGAACGACACGTCGACCGGCCCCGGGTTCCGGCGGGAGCAGGCGCCGGTCGATGACGTTGAGGGGAGGCGGGCTCAACGGCAGCGGTCGGTCGGGGCTCATCGGCCCGGCCGACGATGAGAGCGTATATATTGAAAGTCCATTTAGACTATAGTATGGAAGTTAGGTCTATACTTTTGGACGCATGCGAGGGCTTGTCGCGGGGGCCATACGGTAACTCCGGAATCTCCGGGGCGCGCAATGCGACTTCGACGTTCTCCCCCCGATCCGCGTTTCGTGCGCGGTAGGCCTCCGGTCGATGGGCTTGCGGCTGCGCGCCGCCCACGGTCTTCGGGCCACCCGGCGCTCGGGCGTGCTACATGAGCGGCGATGGCCACCCTGCCCCGCCACGGACGTCGTCCACGCTGCGGGTCGAAGGAAATCCTTAACGCGGGTTCCGGCCCGGTGAGTTCCGCGGGGGCGAGACCCTGGAGTCCATCGACCCGAAGTACCACGACCCGCTACTCGGGGTCGTCTTCGACCTCGACGGTACACTGATCCTTACGCCCCACCAGTTCGACAAGATGCGCAAGGAGGTGATCCGGCTCGCCCAGGAGCACGGCGTCACGCCCGGCCACCTCTCGATCACGCAGACCATCCCAGCGCTCATGGAGCTCGCCTCGTCGGAGATCGAGCAGGCGAGCCCAACTGAAGGGGGCCGGCTCCGGTTCGAGGCGGCGGTCAACCACCGGCTCGACGAGCTGGAACTCGAAGGGCTCGACAAGACCGAGGCGCGCCCGGGCGCGCCGGAACTGCTCCAGGCGCTCACCGACCGGGGGTACCGGCTGGGTCTGCTCACCCGGAGCTGCCGCGCCTTCACGCAAGGAGCGCTTCGCAAGACCGGGCTCTCCCATTTCCTCAAGAGCCAGCGCACCCGGTCCTCGCCGGGGCCGGTCAAGCCCGACCCCGAGGCGCTGCTCGCCGTGCTGCGCGAGCTCGAGGTGCCCCCGAACCGGGCGGTGTACGTCGGCGACCACCGGATGGACGCCGATTGCGCTCGGGGGGCCCGCGTGCGCTTCTACGCCGTGCTGCCCGTCCAAGCCGGCGAACTCGGCACTGACGTCGAGCGGTTCAAGGCGGCCAACGCCACCGCGGTGGCGCGTGATCTCGCCGAGGTCGGACGCCAGCTCGGGGTCTCGACCCCGGTGCCGGCGGGCTGACTCCCGCCCGACCGCGGCTACAGGTACTCCGAATAGGCGTGGATGACCGCGCGCTCGGCGCTCGCCCAGGCCGCCGGAATCTGGTTCCAGCCGGTCGCGAGATCCCCGGCGCAGTACAGCCCCGGTATCGCGGCTCCGCCCTCGGCGGCGAGCACCCGCTGATCGAGATCGACGGCCACATACCCCTCCGCGTCGAAGGCGGCTCCGAGCGAGCGCGGGAGCTCTGAGTTCATCGAGTACCAGCCGAGCCCCGAGAAGCCGCGGTCGTAGCTCCGCTCGGTCCCATCGGCGAACTTCACCGTCCACCGCTTCTCGCGGATCCCGTCGAAGCCGGTCATCGGGGTCTCCACGACGGTGATCTGGGCCGCCTGGAGCTCGTCGAGCAGTCGCCGACGTTCGCTCGTCTCGGCTCCCTCCAGGAACGGCCGCCCGTGGGTGAGGATCTCGAGGGAGGTGGGTCCGAAGTGGCGGAGGTTGAGCGCGAGCCGCGCCGCGAACGCGTCGTGGCCGAGGACGCCGACGGTACGGCCCGGAAGCTCGTGACTGTCGCAGAGCTCGCAGAAGTCGACGAGCGCTTGGTTGGCCCACGGAAAGATCGGGTCGATCTTGCCGGCGACCTCGGGGATGCGGTCGACGACCCCGAGGGCGAGGAGCAGTACCCGGCCCTTCACCGTGTGACGACGGGCGAGCCATTCGAACTCGACCTCGAATCGATCCCCCTCGCGGCGAGCCGCGACCGCGCGGGCCGGGGTGAAGTATCCGACCCGCGACTCCCACGCCCCCAGCGCCTTGACCTGGAGGTCGAGGAGATTGTGTCCGCTGATACCGTCCGGGAAGCCGGGGATGTTGTCCATCTTGGGGGCGTAGTACGACCGGCCGTACTTCGGCCCTCGCGACACGATCGCCGCCGTGAAGTGGAGCAACGCGGCCTTGAGCCCGGCCTGCAGGCCGGCGTGGCCGCCCCCGAGGATCACGAAGTCGTACTCGGGCTGGAGTCGAGGGAAGCCGGGCATCGCGGCAGGAGCCGAAGTGCGCTCTTGAGGGCTTGGAGCGGAAGCGGCGCTCGACGAATCGTGGAGCCCGCTAGCGTCCACCGAGACGCCGAATGAGCTTGGTGGGATTCGTGGTGAGCACGGTCTCGAGTTCGGATTCCCGGACTCCGGCGCCTAAGGCGATTCGGCGGGCCTTCACCCACGGGATCAGATCGGCGGGCTCGTGGGCGTCCGAATCGACCACGATCTCGGCTCCCGCCTCGCGGGCGACCTCGACGACGTGGCCGTTGGACAGCGAGTGGCCGCGACGGCCGGAGACCTCGAGGATGACACCATTCGCCCGGGCGAGTTCCGCGTCCTTCCGGTCGAGCAGACCCGGGTGGGCGAGCACGTCGACCTGGCCGCTTTCGATCGCCGCGTGGTTGGTCCCCTCGGGCACCACCTCGGCGATGGTCTCGCCGTGGACGATGACGATCTCCGCACCGACCTTCCGGGCCTCGCGCGCGGCGTCGGCGATGCGTCGCGGCGGGACTTTGGTGAGCTCCACCCCCACGATGGGGCGGAACTTCTCGTCCGCCCAGGACTCGGCCTCCTGCTGCAGGCGTTCGAGCATCGGTCGCTTGTCCTCGAGCCCGGCGTGGTCCGTGAGGGCCAACGCGCGGTGGTCGAGCGCCCGGGCCTCGAACCACATCTCGGTCGGGGTGACCTTCCCATCCGAAAGAAGGGAATGTGAGTGGAGGTCGATCCGCTGGGGAGTCGGCGCGGAGTGGCCCGGGCTCGCGGTCATCGCGGGCCCAAGGCGCGCCGCGCTTAGGAGCGCGCCCTCGCCCGGAACCCTCCGGGGCAGGGAGCGCTCGCGCCGCCGGACCGTCCGGCGACACACGCGTTAAACCTCGACCGAAGTCTCGATGGCTTTGGGTCCCTCCTGACGACGCCAGCCGACCCGATATCTCCCGAACTTCGGGGGACTCTCTTTCTGGAGGACGGCACCCGCTTCGACGGCGCCGGCACCGGCGCCGAGGGCCGCCGGGTCGGCGAGGTGGTCTTCACCACCGGGATGGTGGGCTATCCGGAGTCGCTGACCGACCCGTCCTTCCGGGGCCAGATCCTCGTCTTCACGTACCCGCTGCTCGGCAACTACGGCGTTCCCGACCCCGCCGCCCGAGATGCGTGGGGGCTGCCGGCGCATCTCGAAGCGCCGCACATCCAGGTGCGCGGGGTGGCGGTGCGGGGCATCACGCAGCCGAGCCACTGGCGAAGCCGAGTGAACTTCGACGACTGGCTGCGCGAGGAGTCGGTGCCGGGTATCGTGGGCATCGACACCCGTCGCCTGACCGAGCACCTGCGCGCCAACGGCGTGATTCGCGGCGTCCTCGACGTACGCCGTGCTTCCTCGAAGACTCCGTCGGACCCGGAGCTTCGGACGGCGCTCAAGAAGGCGCCGACCTACGACGAAGAACACTTCCTCGCCGAGGTCGCGGCGAAGGCGCCCACCTTCTACTCTGCCAACCGGGGTCCCGTCGTCGCCGTCCCCGACTGCGGCGTCAAGGCGAGCATCCTCCGAGCGCTGCTCGCGCGGAAGATCTCCGTGCTACGACTCCCGCCGGAGGCGCCGATCCCCTCGAGGTGGGAGGGGCGGAAGGTCGCCGGACTGCTCGTCGGCAATGGACCGGGCGACCCGGCGGAGCTGGCCGGTCCGATCGAGGCGCTCCGCGACGCGCGCAGCGCGGGCCTGCCCACGCTCGGGATCTGCCTGGGCCAGCAGCTCCTCGCCCTTTCGCGCGGCGGCAAGACCTTCAAGCTGAAGTACGGCCACCGCGGGCAGAACAAGACCGTGCTCTTCACCGACGGCCGGGCGCTCATCGCGAGCGAGAACCACGGCTACGCGGTCGACCCCAAGTCGCTCCGCCGGACCGGGCTCAAGCCCTGGGCCTCCAACCCCGACGACGGAACGCTCGAAGCGCTGCGCGATGCTTCCGGTCGGGTGCTCGCCCTGCAGGGGCATCCCGAGGGACATCCGGGGCCCCAGGAGGCGGGCTTCGTCTTCGACGAGTTCGCCGCGAAGCTGCGCCGGAGGGCCGGCTGACGATGCCGATGCCGGAAAAGGTGCTGGTGCTCGGCTCCGGCGCCCTCAAGATCGGCGAGGCCGGCGAGTTCGACTACTCCGGCAGCCAGTGCCTAAAGGCGCTCGAGGAGGAGGGCGTCTACTCGGTCGTCGTCAACCCGAACATCGCCACGCTGCAGACCGACCCCCCCAAGCGCGGGCGGGTCTACTTCCAGCCGCTCACCCCGGAGTTCGTCGAGCCGATCCTCGAGGCCGAGCGGCCGGATGGCGTGCTCCTCTCGTTCGGGGGCCAGACGGCGCTCAACTGCGGCGTGCAGCTCGCCGACCGGGGGGCCTTCAAGCGCCACCGCACTACGGTCCTCGGCACGCCGCTCGACGGCATCCGGGGCACCGAGGACCGGGCGCTGTTCATGGACCTCATGCGAGAGGCCAAGGTCCCGGTGCTCAAGGCTCGGGCCGTCTACTCGGTCGACGAGGCCCGCGCCGTCGCCGAGGAGATCGGCTACCCGGTGATGGTCCGGGTCGCCTACACCCTGGGCGGCAAGGGCGGGGGGGTCGCCCTCGACCGACAGCACATCGCCGAGGTCGTCGGCCGGGGGCTGCGCATCTCCCCGGTGGGGCAGGTCCTTCTCGAGCGGTACGTGGCCGAGTTCAAGCAGATCGAGTACGAGGTCGTCCGCGACCGCACCGGGACCGCGCTTACCGTCTGCAACATGGAGAACGTCCTCGGGATGCGCGTCCACACCGGCGACAACATTGTCATCGCGCCGTCCCAGACCCTGTCCGACGAGGAGTATCAACGGCTGCGCCAGGCGGCGCTCCGCGCCGCCCAGGTCGTCGGGATCGTGGGCGAGTGCAACATCCAGTTTGCGCTGGATCCCGAGAGCGAGGAGTACTTCGCGATCGAGATCAACGCCCGTCTCTCCCGGTCGAGCGCGCTGGCCTCCAAGGCGACCGGTTACCCGCTGGCCTACGTCGCGGCGAAGCTCGCGCTCGGCTACACGCTGCCCGAGCTCAAGAACCGCGTCACCGGCACGACGAGCGCCTGCTTCGAGCCGGCGCTCGACTACGTCGTGGTGAAACTGCCCCGGTGGGACCTGCAGAAGTTCGCCCACGCCGACCCGTCGCTCGGTCCGTCGATGAAGAGCGTTGGCGAGGTCATGGGGATCGGAGCGAGCTTCCCCGAGGCGCTCAGCAAGGCCGTCCGGATGGAGGACCCGCGCTCGGACCTGGTCCCGCCCTCGACCAACCGTCCGCTCGAGCAGGTGCTCCCCGACCTCCTGCCGATGCGGCCGGAGATCCTGTACACGCTCCTGGAGGCGCTCCGCGCCGGCGGCGATCCTCGGGATCTCGCGAAGCGGACCTGGATCGACCCGTGGTTCATCGAGGAACTGCAGCGGATCGAGCAGGTCCACCGGACGCTCGGCCTCACCGAGCCGGCGCGCCTCGACCCCGGGCTGATCCGGCGGGCCAAGGAGCTGGGGCTCTCCGACCGGGCGATCGCCCGCGCCGCTCGGATGGACGAGGAGGAGGTGCGACGCCGGAGGCTCGAGGCCGGCATTCGGCCCCGGATCCGGATGATCGACACGCTCGCCGGTGAGTGGCCGGCGCGGACCAACTATCTGTATGTGACCTACCGCGCCGACGCCGACGACGTCAAGCCGGTACCGAAGCGGTCGGTGCTCGTCCTCGGGGCCGGGCCCTACCGTATCGGCTCCAGCGTCGAGTTCGACTGGTCGACGATGAATCTCGTCGACGGTCTGAAGGCCCAGGGCGTGCCCGCCGTCGCCCTGCTCAACTCGAACCCGGAGACGGTCTCGACCGACTACGACCGCTCCGACCGGCTCTACTTCGAGGAGATCACGCTCGAGCGGGTGCGCGACCTGGTCGAGTTCGAGCACTTCCGCGGCGTCGTGACCTGCGTCGGCAGCCAGCTCGCGCAGAACCTCACGCCGCTGCTCGCCGCCTGCGGCATCCCCGTTCTCGGAACGGCCCCGGCCTCGATCGACGCCGCCGAGGACCGCGCCCAGTTTGGCGCGCTCCTGCAGCGGCTCGGTATCCCGCAACCGGCCTGGCGGGCCTTCACGACCACCGAGGCCGCGGAGGCGTTCGCCGAGGAGGTGGGCTATCCGGTCCTGGTCCGGCCCTCCTACGTGCTCTCGGGCGCGGCCATGCGGGTCATCTCCGGCCGCCAGGACCTCGGCCGCTTCCTGTCGGAGGCGACGCGGCTGTCTCCCGAGCATCCGGTCGTGATCTCGAAGTTCATCGAGGGGGCCGACGAGGTCGAGCTCGATGCGGTCAGCGACGGCAAGAAGGTGCTCGTCGCGGGGATCTTGGAGCACGTCGAGCGGGCCGGCATCCACTCCGGCGACGCCATCTTCTGCCTGCCCCCGCGCCACACCTCGGCCGCGGTCCAGGCCGAGCTCTGCGCCTGCGCCGGCACGATCGCCCGGGAGCTGAACATCCGGGGGCCGTTCAACATCCAGTTCCTGGTGAAGGACGGCGCCTTCCAGATCATCGAGCTCAATCTCCGGGCGAGCCGCTCGCTGCCGTTCCTGACGAAGGCGACCGGCGTGCCGCTGCTGCGCGAGGCGGCCCGGGCGCTGCTGGGCGAGGGGCTCACGCGGGAGGGAATCGCCCCGCTCCCCCCTCACCGCTGGGGGGTGAAGGTCCCGCAGTTCTCCTTCCTCCAGGTCTCCGGCTCCGACCCCCTGCTCGGGGTCGAGATGCAGTCCACCGGCGAGGTCGCCTGCTTCGGTCCGACCTTTTCCGACGCCCTCGTCAAGGCGCTGCTCGCGACGGGAGTGAAGCTCGCCGAGCCGGGCGGGACGGTCCTGCTCTCGGTCGGCGGATTGGCGCTCAAGGAAGCCCTGCTCCCGACGGCGCGGCGTTTGGCCGAGCTCGGCTACGTACTCGCGGGCACCGAGGACACGGCGGCCTTCCTCGGGGCCCGGGGAGTACGCGGCGTCCAGGTCCTGCACAAGGTCTCCGAGCCGGACCGGCACCCCAACGTCCTCGAGGCGCTCGATCGCGGGCAGATCACGCTCATCCTCAACGTGCCGGCGTCGCTCACCCAAGAAAAGCTCGAGCGGATGCTCGAGGACGAGTACACCATCCGGCGGAGGGCGGTCGAACTGGGCCTCCCGCTCTTCACGAGCCTGGAGTCATTCTCTGCCTACGTCGAAGGGATCGCCTGGCTGACGCGGCACCCGATGACGGTCGAGCCGCTGTACGGATCGCCGGAACCGGGCGGCAGGGCACGTGCCTCGCCGCGCTCGGTGCCGCTGCGTCGCGGCCGCAGTCGGGCGCGGACCTAGGGCGTGGCGGCCGGGTGGGGCACGACCGTCCAGATGAGTACCGTCACGTCCTCGTTGTAGTCGACCCCGCTGGTGCCGTCCGGCGAGGTCCAGTTCGCCCACCCCGTGGTCGTCGGGGGGCCGCCCACGGTAAACCCGAGGATCGGCCCGGCCCACTCCGCTACCGAGCCGTTGACCGCGGGCCCGGCGGCGGAGAACCAGTCGATGAGACGGAGGGAGAAGCTGGTCGGCCCCACGGCGACCTCGGTGACCGGTCCGCTGGTCGAGCCGGCGGAGGCGGGGGGAGACAGATTCACCGTTCGGGTGACGTAGACGCCACCATTCCCCGCCGCGCGGTCCGTCCGCGGTAGAGAGTACGACCCGCTGGCAAAGATCGCGAGGAGGACGAACGCGGTGGCGAAGACGACGAGCACCACTCGGCCCAGCGGAATCGCGCGGCGAGGCGGGGCCGACATGCCTCGCCTAGGAGAAGGAGCTAGTTTGGTTTCAAGCTATCCGGCCGGGGTTTCCGCGGGCGGTCCCAATCAGAACGCGAACTTCGTGACCGAGTACTCGGGCACGACGGTGCTCGTGTCGAGCACCTCGGGCATCCCGCGGATCTTCGAGGTTACGAAGTCGAGGATGGTCCGCTTGGACGGCCCGCCCCGCGCGTCGAACTCGAGGACCAGGAAGACGTCCCAGTCGCCCGTGAGCAGGTGGAGCTCGCGGACCTGCGGGAAGGCGAGCACCGACTCGCGGAAGGCGTCGACGTCGCCGCCCTTGACCTTGAGATAGGTGAACGCACGGAGCACCGGCATGTCCGCCGGCATCATCTCGCACAGGCGGTCCTCGGTGAACGCGTCGACCCCCTCCAGTCGGTTGCCGCTCGGCCCGACCAGGACCGGGAGGTTCTGGACGTTCCGGAGATGCTCGGTCACGATCCGCTCGATCCGGCCGGACTTGGCCACGTCCTTCACCTCGACCGAGTAACCGCGCTTGGCGGCGAGCTCCTCGGTCAAGGCGAGCGCCCGGGCCTGGTCGTCGGATAGGAAGAAGGCGGAGTCGCTGGCGGAGGACCGGTCGTCGGTCAGAGCGCCGCCCAGGTCGCCCGCCGCGGCGGGCCTCTCCAAATTCGGGCTCGGAGGCCGGTAGAAGCTCGTCACGACCTTCCGGCTCTCGATATACATCAGAAGCCGGCGTGCCCCGGTATCGGCCATCGGCGCGCCGAGGTCGTTGCGTCTATTAAACCCGCTCAGGGGAAGGCAGGGGAAACCGCGCGTCCGGCCCCACCAAGGGGCCGGGCGGGTCTCCCCGCCCGGAAAGGGTAGTGGGTCGCCTAGTAGCGCTTGTAGGTGTCGGAGCGCTCGCGGCCACCGCCGCCACCGCCGCCGCCACCGCCACCGCGGTCACCGTAGCCGCCGCCGCCACCGCCGCCGCGCCCGCCGCCGTAGCCGCCGCCGGAGCCCCGGTCACGGAATCCGCCGCCCCCGAAGGAGCGCCGCTCGCTCTCGAACTCCTGCTGGCTCATGTCGAGTCCCTGGTTGACCTCGTTGACCGGGTCGGTCGACTTGGTCATGGTGCCGTAGCGGCCGACGTTCAGCCGCATGTGGCCCCGCACGAGGGAGACGTAGCCGTTGTCGATGACGACGACGTCGTCCTTGGCGATGGAGCCGATCTGCTCGTTCCAGAGCGAGAGGGTGATGATGGCCGTCTCGTCGCCGATCACGGCCTCGGCGACCTTCCTCGGGTCCCCGTACTTGCCCATCACTTCCTTTGCGTCTCCCACGTTCACCACCTTCGCGTGGACGTTCACTTGTTTCGAGCTCGGTGTCAGGTCGCGCACTTTCGTCATGGTCTTCTCCATCGGTCGTCGCCTCGTTTTCGCTGTTCGCGTTTGTTGGTCGCCCGAAGCGCTCCCGCCTGCTGAAGCGAGGCACGTCAAAACTAGGTCTGACGGGATCGGATCGAGCGGGCTGGACGAATCGAGCTTCCTTCGGGCCGCTCACTCCGGACCGCCTATTTAACGCCTCGTCGGCCGCGCGAAGGCGCCGCACGCCGGGGCCGATCGGTCGAGGCGGAGCGACCCTCGCCCGCCGGCCGCTGCGCCCGGGACGGGTGCGGCCCCGCTACCGATTGAACATAGCATTTTTCCGTCGCGCGCCTTGCGCCGTCGGGGGTACGGGTCTCCGGGTGACCCAGCAGTTCGACATCGGCGTCCACCACTACCTGCGGCAGGAGTGGCGGATGGCGGCAACCGCATTCCGAGAGGTGCTCCGGGAGGCCCCTCAGGACGCCCGGGGCTGGTCGTACCTCGGCGCCTGCCTCTCCCACCTGGGCGAGGGAGGGGAGGCGGAGTTTGCGCTGTCGCGGGCCGTCGCCCTCGCGCCCCAGGACGGGGAGGCCTGGTTCCATCTCGGGGTGGCCCGATCGTTGCGCGAGGAGTGGGAGTCGGCGGCCAGCGCCTACCGGCACGCCGTCGCCCTGCTCCCCCAGGATCTCACGGCCTGGCACCGGCTCGGCGTGGCGCTCGCCGAATCGGGCGAGCGCGAGGGCGCCGAGACCGCCTTCGAGCGGGCCCTGGTGCTCTCCCGCGAGACCGGCGAGGCGATGCCGGAGACCCCGGTCATCCCGGCCGAGACCGGGGACGTCCATCTGGCCGAGGCCGCCGAGCGGGAGGACTCCCGGGAAGGCGACAGCTGGCTCACGCTCGCGCTCTCGCTGCTGAGCCTCGGGGACGAGGAAGAAGCGATGGCGGCCTACGAGCGCGCCTACACGATCGACCCCGAGCGCGCCGAGCGCTCGCTCTTCCGCCCGATGCTCCAGCTCCTCAACGCGGCCGGCGGCCGACCGATCGACGAGGAACCGGAGGCCGAGCCCGAGCCCCCGACTCCGCAACGGCCCTGGCCGCGACCCCCGGACCGCCGTCCGGAAGTGGCCTAGAGCGGCGGGCCGCTCGGCGGGCGCCGCAATCCCCTTAGCCCCAAGGGGCTCCGTCGGCCGACACCATGCCGTGGAAGTACACCGAGGAGTACTACCGGGAGTACACCCGAACGACCTGGAACGAGGCCGTCCAGTCCTGGACCGCCATCATGGGCAAGCTCCTGCCGTACCGGCAGGAGGTGGTCGCCGACCTGGCTCCGAAGGCCGGTGAGAAGCTGCTCGACCTGGGGACCGGTACGGGGGAACCGGCCCTTACCCTGGCCGAAAGCGTGGGACGTTCGGGCTCGGTGGTCGGCATCGACCTCTCGGAGAAGATGATCGAACGCGCGATCGAGAACGCCCACCAGCGTGGGGCGAGCAACACCAGCTTCCAGGTCATGGACTGCACCCAACTGCGCTTCCCCGACGCGAGCTTCGACGGCGCCGTCAGCGCCTTCGGGTTCCAGATCTTCACCGACCCCGACAGCGCGGCGAAGGAGACGCTCCGGGTCCTCCGCCCCGGTGGGCGGCTGAGCCTCGTCGTCTGGAGCACGGGCGACCGGGTGCCGTTCCTGGACGTGGTGGTCGCCCCGATGCTGAAGCACGCCGAGCCGGACGAGACCGGCTACATCCCGACCCCCTACGAGCTCGGGGCCGAGGGTCAGATGGTCGAGTTCCTCCACTCGATGGGATTCCGGGGTGCGACGGAGCGGCGAGTGACGCACCCCGTCCACTTCCGGGACGCCGACGACTACCTCACGGGCCTGCTCGAGGGAACCCCGCTCGGCCACTCCCTCGGCGAGGAGACGAAGGAGGTCCAGGCCGAGGTGCTTCGCGACACGCGGGCGAACCTAGCGAAGTACACCGGTCCCGGCGGGATCGTGCTCCCCGGCGAGGCCGTCGTCGTGACGGCCCATAAGGGCGGGTAGCCCTCGCGGGCCTACTTCTTGGCCCGGCTGCCCCGGCGCCCGAGGGAGCGCCGGTAGTCGGCCTCGAGCACCCGTCCGAGCTTCTTCCAGGATTGGAGTAGCATGCGCTCTAGCCGCGCCCTCGGGGGGCTCGCGGTGCCGAGATTCATCGGCCAGCGCCGGCCCTTGAAGCGGAACTCGGTCCGTCCCTTCGGGAGCGACTTGAGGGAGTAGTCCACGCTCCAGCGCCGGTAGTTCCCCAGCCCCTCGCCGTGCCAGCGGTTGGGGGGCCGGAGCTGCACGTCCCAGTGGCTCCACATCCAACCGGTGGGGGTCTCTTCGAGGTCCTCGTAGAAGATCCGGTCCTTCTCGCGACGGGAGATCTTGCGCGAGCCAGAGGAATCCTCCAGCCGGGGATCGTCGGGCGTGTAGTCCGTGCACCAGGCGTAGGCGAACGGCAGGGGAGCGTGGAAGATTGTTCGAAACTCGCACTTCGTAGGACCGGCCCGCGCCATGATCTCGCCCCGCCCGGTCAATCGGGACCGAGTCAAGAATGCTTCGTCGGTCGGCGGGTACGGGGCGGCCAGGCCTAGGGCGGGGGGATGGGAGGCCCGCCCTGCGGGGTGGTCGAGCCCGGCGCGGCCTCGAGGATGAGCGATTCGGCGCTCGGGCGGAGCGCCTCGCGCTTGCGCGCGTGCTCCTCCAGGAACGGGAGGATCCGCTCGAGCACCTTGTCCTTGCACTCGCCGCAGAGCATCGCGCCGGACCGGCAGTCGGCGGTGATCGTCTGGAACTCCGTCTCGTCGCGGGCGAACTTGGAGCGCCAGAGCGCCCAGACCGAGCAGACCTCGGGCGTGGCGCCGAGCCGGCGCTGCTCCTCGATGGTGCTGCGGCCGCCGGTGAAGGCGTTCCTCACCTTGCGCCGTATCTCCGGCGGCGGGTCGTTGAGGTAGAGCGCGTTGTCCCGATCGCTCCCGGAGGTCGACATCTTTCCCCCGAGAAGCCCGGGCAGGATCTGGCTGTGGAGCAGCGCGGGCTTCGGGTAGCCGAGCGGCTCGGCGACGTCGCGGCTGATCCGGAAGTGGGGGTCCTGGTCGATGCCGCAGGGGATGAGACAGGCGACCGGACGGCCGAGCCGCCAGGACGGATAGAAGCAGGGCACCGTCTGGAGCGCGGTGTAGAACCCGAGGCCGATGTTGGTGCTCGAGGAGAAGCCGAAGACCGCCCTCACCGTGGAGTAGTTGATCCGCTTCGCGACGTCCACGGCGAGCGAGTACATCGTGCCGATGCTGCGGGTGTCGAGGAACACGCGCGTGCGCTCGGGGTCGAAGCCGACGGCCAGGATGTCGAGCAGGTTCTCGATCGCCCAGTTCCGGGTCTCCTCGCGGGTGTACTGGGGGCGCAGCCAGAACTTCTCGTCGTCCGTGAGCTGGATGTACATCGACGCGCCGAAGTGCTCCTGGAACCAGCGGCACAGCTCGAAGTGGGTGAGATGGGCCGTGTGGAGCGGGCCCGAGGGCCCCCGGCCGGAGTAGAGGAAGAACGGTTCCTTCTTGCGTACCCCGGCCAGGATGCGCTCGAGGTCGCGGTGGGAGTAGTACACGCCGTGCGCCAACAGAGGGTGGAGCGGGGCGCCCGCGAGCTGCGCGAGCTCCGACTTGAGCGCCTCGGTGAGCTCCTGGGTCCCGAACAGCTCCCGGAGCCGGTCGTAGTCGACCGGGCCCTTGACCTCGTAGGGGGTGACGACGAACTTCTCCGGCGGCACGCGGCCTACCCCTCGGGGAAGGAGATCTTCTGCAGCAGCGCGCTGCGCTCGGACAGCGGGACCCCGATCGAGGCCAGGTACTCGGCCACGCAGCTCCGGGAGTGGAGGTGGTGGACGGTGTTGCCGCAGACCGAGCAGCGGACGGTGCCCTCGATGAGCCGGCGCAGCCCCTCCCGGCCGGCCGCCGAGTCGCGCCGGGCGAACCGCTCCACCATCAGGGCGCCGCCGCTCGAGCTCTCGAGATTCGAGAGCGGGACCTTGACCGGAGTGTTGCACACGGCGCACCGCGCCGGTAGCCGGCAGGTGCACGCCATCTCGAGGGTGTACGACGACGTTCCGTCGCAAAAGCTCATCGGCCGAGAGGCAACCCATCGCAGCGTCTATGTACCCCGAGGTCGCCTAGAGCGCGCTCGGTGGTCTTTTTGCCGGACGACGATCCCACGCGAGCGACGATGCTCGAGCTCCTGCGCCAGCTGAACCGTAGCGAGGCGGAGCACTCGGACGACACGCCCGACCAGGCCCGCGAGCTCTCCGATCTGGAGGGCACCCTCGGCGCATTCTGGGCGGTGAAGAGCGGTCAGGTGTCGGTTCGGTTCGCTCTCGGCCTCCTCCTGAAGAACCAGATGGTGCGGCAGAACTCCGACAGCGAGTTCTCCTGGGGCAAGGGCCGCGCCGTCGGCAGCCGGTTCCTCATCACGTCGGAAGGGAAGCGATTCCTGATCGACTCGCTCGAACAGTCCGGCCGCGTGAAGTAGGGCCGTGGCCCGTCCCTACGTAGGGTTCGCGGCCGCACTCCCCTCCGTACTGGCTCGGCGCGCGACCCCCGTCGAGGCGGAGACGCCTCCTCGTCCCGCCTAGAGTTAAGTAGCCACCCTTGGTCCATTCGTCGTGTCCCGGATCCACTCCGGTCGGAAGGGCCGCTCCGGCTCCCACCGGCCCTACCCGCTCACCAAGCCGGCCTGGGTGACCGCGGAGGCCGACGAGACCCGGGAGCAGGCGGTCCGGCTCGCCAAATCCGGCATGAGCCCTGCCCTGGTGGGGCTCACGCTGCGCGACGGCTACGGCGTCCCATCGATCCGCGCGGTCACGGGTAAGCGCATGCAGCCGCTGCTGCGGGAGAACGGCGTGACCGCCGACCTCCCGGAGGACCTGCAGGCGCTGCTCCAGCGCGTCGTCCACCTCCAGCGCCACCTCACGGCCCACCCCCACGACCGCTCGAACCGCCGCGGGCTCACGCTCATCGAGTCGCGGATCCGGCGGCTGGCGCGGTACTACCGGCGGCGCCGGACGCTCCCCGAAGACTGGAGATACACCTCGGCGCGCGCGGTGCTCCAGGTGGAGTGATGGCCTCCGGGCCAGAACGGTTCTCTCCGGACCCGCGCTACACCGAGGAGTTCACCCGAGCCCGCGAGCTGCTGCTCGCCCACCCCGGCCGCTGGCGGGTCATCTACCATTACGACGGCGACGGGATCGCCAGCGCCACGAGCGCGGTCCGCGCGCTCCGCCGGCTCGGCTACGGGGCGCAGGCGACCCCGCTCGTGGGCGTGGACGAGTCGCGGATGCGCGAGCTGCTGCGCGCCACGCGCGGCCCGGTCTGGGTCGTCGACACCGGCGCGAGCTGGCTCGATGCGTTCGCCGCCCACCCGTACCCGGTCGTGATCCTCGACCACCACAGCTACCTCGCGCCCGCCGGCGAAAGCCCGGACCACGTGGCGCTCGTCAATCCGCTCGACTGGGGCGTCGACGGGATGAGCGAGCTGTGCGCGGCGACCCTCACCTGGCTGTACACGATCTTCCTCGAGCCCAAGAACTGGGACAACGCGCCCTGGGGGCTCTCGGGTGCGATCGCCGACCGCCAGCACGTCGGCGGGTTCAAGGGGCTCAACGCGACGCTGCTCGCCGAGGCGGAGGAGCGCCGCCTCCTCTCCCGCCGCGCCGGCGTGGCCCTGTCGGGCAGCACGCTGGGCGAGGCGGTCGAGCGCAGCATCGACCCTTACTTCCGGGGCCTCTCGGGCCAGCGCGCGGCGACGGCGGAGTTCCTCCGGGTCCTCGGCCTGGACCCGGCAGGCTCGCTGCCGTCGTTGTCCACCGCCGACCTTGAGAAGCTGACCCGGGCGCTCGAAGAGCACCTGCGCAAGCAGGGCGTGCGGCCCGAGTTCGTCGCGGCCTTCCGGCGGGAGCAGTACACCGTGCCGGCGCTCGGCCTCGACGCCACCGACCTCTCGGAGTACCAGAACGCCTGCGGACGCGCCGGTACTCCCGGCGTAGGCGTCGCGCTGGGGCTCGGCGATCCCACGGCCTTGGAGCGAGCCCGCTCCGCCCGCGAGAGCTGGCGGGGCGGCGTCCTCACGGGCCTTCTCCGGCTCGATTCGGCCGGCGCCCATGAGCTCCCGTACCTCCAGTGGTTCGAGAGCCCCGAGGGACCGCTCGCCGGAACGCAGGCCGGTATGGCGATGACCTACCTGCTCGATCCGAACCGGCCGGTCTTCGTCTTCTCCACGAGCGGCGAGGTCCTCAAGCTCTCGGCGCGCGGCACCCACTACCTCGTGGACCGTGGCCTCGATCTCGCCCGCGCCTGCCGCGAGGCGGCCGCCGCGGTCGGCGGCGAGGGCGGCGGCCACAAGGTCGCCTCGGGGGCGACGATCCCGGCCGGCAGCCGCGACCGCTTTCTCCAAGAGGCGAACCGTCTCGTAGGGGAACAGCTGCCTACGGGAGCGGGAGAGGCATGAGCCCCGAGACGAGCGAGCCGGTGCCCGCCGAGGACCGGGACATCCGGGAGCAGCCGCTCGAGCGCGAGATCCACACCTCCTACATCGACTACGCGATGAGCGTCATCGTCGGGCGCGCCCTGCCCGACGGCCGGGACGGGCTCAAGCCGGTGCACCGCCGCATCCTGTGGGCGATGTGGGAGGGCGGCGTCACCCACGACCGGCCCTTCCGGAAGTCCGCCCGCACGGTGGGCGAGGTGCTCGGCAAGTACCACCCCCACGGCGAGCTCGCCGTCTACGACGCGCTCGTGCGGATGGCGCAGGAGTTCAGCCTCCGCTACCCGCTCGTCGATGGCCAGGGCAACTTCGGGAGCATCGATGGCGATCCGCCGGCGGCGATGCGGTACACCGAGGCCCGCCTGTCGGCCGTCGCCGAGGAGATGCTCGCCGACATCGAGAAGGAGACCGTCGACTGGGGCGACAACTTCGACGGCTCGCTCCGCCAGCCGCTCACGCTGCCAAGCCGGCTGCCGAATCTCCTCATCAACGGCTCGGCCGGCATCGCCGTCGGCATGGCGACCAACATGCCCCCGCACAACCTGGGGGAGGTCGTCGACGCGCTGCAGTACCTGCTCGCCCACCCCGCCGCCGGCCTCGACGAGCTCATGGAGCGGCTGCACGGGCCGGACTTCCCGACAGCGGGGCTGCTGTCGCAGGAGGGGATCCGCGAGGTCTACGCCACCGGCCGCGGGATGCTGCGCATCCGCGGACGCGCGGCGATCCGCGAGCGCGACGGCCGCGACGAGATCGCCATCACCGAGATCCCGTACGAGGTGAACAAGGCCGACCTGCTTTCGCTCATCGCCGAGCTGGTCAAGGCCAAGCGCATCGACGGGATCACCGATCTGCGCGACGAGTCCGACCGCCACGGCATCTCGATCGTCGTCGAGCTGCGCCGGGACGCGCCGGCGGAGATCGTGCTGAACCGGCTGTTCGAGCACACCCCGCTCGAGAGCACCTTCGGCGTGATCAATCTCTGCCTGGTGGACGGCAAGCCCAAGGTCCTCTCGCTGCGCGAGCTGCTCGACCTCCACCTGGGCGAGCGGCGGACGGTACTCACCCGGCGGACCACCTTCGATCTGGCCCGGGCCGAGGAGCGCAAACACCTGCTCGAAGGGTTCCTCATCGCCATCGATCACATCGACGAGGTGATCAAGATCATCCGGCGCTCGCGCGACGTCCCGGCCGCCGAGAGCTCGCTCATGGGCAAGTTCCTGCTCTCCACCGAGCAGGCGAAGGCGATCCTCGACATGCGGCTCGCGCGCCTGACCGCGCTCGAGCGCGAGTCGGTCGAGAACGAGGCGCGGGAGAAGGAGGCGCTCATCACCCGGCTCAAGGCGATCCTCGCGAGCCCCTCCGAGCTCGACCGGCTGCTCGCCGACGAGCTCACCGAGCTCCGGACGAAGTACGCCGATGCGCGGCGGACCGAGATCGTGCCCGGCTTCTCCGAGCGGACGCTTGAGGACCTGATCCCCAACACCGAGGTGGTCGTGCTCGTCACCC
>DASYZY010000064.1:0-11859 GCA_035945735.1 Thermoplasmata archaeon | reverse complement strand
GCCGTCCAGCCGCAGGAGGCGGAGCTCGGACTTGCGGGTCATGATCCCCACCCCCTCGGGGTCGGAATCGGTCCGCTCGAGCTCTCGCGCCACCTCCGAGGTCCTCCGGGGCTCGAGCACCCGGGCCCGGTACCGAACGAGCGCTCGGAGCTCCGCTACGTCGGGAGCGGCCCCGCTCACGGCCGTCCGAGGGGCGGGGCCCATATAGCCGAAGGGCGGCCCGCGTCGCGGCGCCCAGTCGTCGGCGCCGCTAAGCCCCCCGGTCGGCTCAGTCGGCCGTGCCGGCACCGACGCGCTCCCGCGCCCCGATCCTGTGCGTGGCCGGCCTCTCAGCGGCCGGCAAGAGCCGGTTCCTCTCGGCGCTCGTAGAGGCAGGGATCGCCCGCTCGCTAGCCGAGCCGTGGACCACGCTTCGCCCCCAACCCTGCCTGGGGGTGGACCGCCTCAGGCCGCTCCTCGCGCTCGAGCGGGGGCTCCTCCGTCAGGAGCGCCGCCGGTTCCACCGCGCCGAGCGGCTCGCCGCCGGCGACACCCCGGTCTGGCTCGATGCCCCACCCATCGGACCCCTGACGTACGGGCGGGCGCTCTGCGCGCTCCTCGGACTTCCGTGGAGGCCCCGAGCGTGGATGGGCCCCTCGCCCCCCCGCCGCGGTCCGGAGCTGCTCCGCCTCGCCGACCTCGTGGTCTACCTCCGGGCCGATGCGTTGACGACGCTTCGTCGAGCGCTCGATCGGCCCCGCTCCTCCGACGCCGGCCACGAGGCACAGCACCTCGTCGTCGGGCTCCTCGAGGAGCGCTTCTGGCTCGGGGAGTTTCACCGGGCGTTCCCGGACCGACTAGTGGAGGTCGACGGAGGTCGGCCGCTGGCCTCGCTCGTCCGAGACGCGCGGGGCTGGACCGAGCGCGCGGCCGAGCTCGGTTCGTTCGGCCCGGCCGAGCGGGCGCGTCTTGCCGGTCTGCTCTCTCGACCGGCGTCGCTGCCGGCCCGTCTCCTTCCCCGTCCCGGACAAGGGTTAAAGGCCGGGCCCGGTCGCACGGGCCGATGAAGCCCCTCGACCTGCTGGAGCAGAGCCTCCACAAGCGCGTGCTCGTCGAGCTCAAGGGCGGCCACTCCTTCCGGGGGGTGCTGGAGGCGTACGACCAGCACCTCAACCTCGTGCTCTCCTCCGCCGAGGAGGTCGAGGGCGAGACGGTGACGCCCCATGCCGGGCTCACCCTCGTGCGCGGCGACAGCGTCGTCTTCATATCCCCGTAGCCATCGGCCGAGGGCCCATGGGAAAGGGGACGCCGGCCCGCCGCGGGGGCAAGATCGTACACTTCCGCTGCCGCCGGTGCGGCAAGCACTCCTTCCACCGGCAGCACCGCGTCTGCGCCTCCTGCGGCTTCGGCGAGACCGCCCGGCGTCGCGGCTTCTCCTGGGCGAAGCTCCACTAGTGCTGGAGCGGGGCCAGCCCGCGCCGGGGCGAGGAGACCCAGTCGTTACCGGCCAGTGCGAACCGGAGCGGACGGTCGCGGGCGTGAGACAGTCCCACCCGGGGACCGACGAGGAGCGCTCCGACCGGACCGGTCCGCGGTAGCAGACGCAGCTCCGAGCGCTCGAGGCTCACCCCATCCCAGCTCCGATCGATGCCGAGCGCCCGGCACAGCCGGCCCGGCCCCGATGGATCCGGGAGCCCGCGCGTGAGGGGCTCCCCGGCCCGGATCAGCGCCGCCTCCCCCGGCCGACCGACCACGTTCGCGCAGACGACCTGGTGAATGGAGAAGACGTAGAGCGTTCCGGGCGGAGCGTACATCGAGCGGTTCCGGACGCTCGGACCCAGGAACGCGTGGCTCGCCGGATCTCCCGGTTCGTACGCCTCGCACTCGACGATTCGGACCGCGCGCCAGCTCCGGCCCACGCGGCGCACCAGCCGCACGCCGAGGAGCTCGCGGGCCAGACGCTTCGCCGGCACCGCCCAGCGCGAGGCCGGGATCGGTCGGGCGAACTCGCGGCCGGAGAGCGCCGGCACCGGACCTAGAGGAGCTTGCCCCGGTCGGCGAGCGGCATCCCGTCGATGGCGACCGTCGCCTCGCCGACCACGATCCAGGACAGGAACGGGCAGCGGTTGCTTCCGCCGAAAGCGCGGTTCCCCCCGATCGCGAGCGTCACCGCCCCTTCCTCCTGGTCCTCGACCTGCGGCGTCGCCGGCGGCAGCGCCGGGTTGATCCCGATCGAGAACAGGCCGGCCTGGTCCTT
The DNA here is from genome assembly GCA_035945735.1 of Thermoplasmata archaeon. Lineage (GTDB taxonomy): Archaea > Thermoplasmatota > Thermoplasmata > Lutacidiplasmatales > UBA184 > JAKIVR01. Next base: position 9,623 of record DASYZY010000064.1, on the reverse strand, counting down.
CCCCTTGGGCGCGGCCTGGTACGCCTCGTCGAAGGCGGCCTGTCCTTCGGTGAACCAGGAGTTCACGAGCCGGCCCTGCCGGAACTCCCACTGGCCGCCCTCGGCCCGGCCGGTCGGCAGGAAGCTCGGGCGGTTGGCGATGAGGAGGCCGTCGGCGCTCCGCTCGTCGATGGCCACGACGACCGAGCCCGGCGGCGAGACCGCCATGTTCTGACCTGTCCGGAGGTCCTCGGGCCCGACGACTCCGTCGTCGACCACCGGCGCGCGCCCGCGGAGCTTCACCGAGCAGTCGGTCCCGTTCGGCGCAGTGATCCGGAGCACACGGCCCTTGGCGAGCTTGCGGGCCGCCAGCTTGCCCAGCCGCACGACCGCCTCCGGTTCCGGGTCGAGCGCGCCCCGCAGCAGCTGCCCCCGCCACGTCGAGGCGCTCACTCCCCAGTGTTCGGCCTGGGCCTCGCTGGCGTAGCCGAGCGCCGAGCGGACCGCGCGCAGGCGGGCGCGCCGCGCGCGCCGGTACCACTCGTCCTGGAAGCCGGTGAGCCCGACCCGGGTCCCCGGCGGGAGCGCCCTCAGACGGGGCCGATCGGCCGGACCGGGAAAGAAGACGTAGGCGTGGGTCCGGTCGAGCGCGGCCCACTCGTGACCGCCCGGCGTCGCCCAGCGCGCGACGGACGGCGCCGAATCGATGCTGCGCCAGTACAAGCCCTCGTCCTCGAAGTGGAGGATCGGGTGGGCGCCGCGTCGGCGGGCCTCGAGCACGCAGGCCAGCGCGTACGGCAACGTATGGTTCCACGTCTCCACCACCACGTTCTCCCCGGCGCGCACCCGGAGCGCGGTGCCGAGGAGGCGTTGGGCGAGCGCCGCGGGGGCGCTCTCCTCGCCGCCCATCCCAGCCGGGGGAGCGGCTCCGGTCTTATACCGTTAGGGAGAACGGCCGGGGCCGCCGGAGGACGGCTCCTCGAGCTGCCGCGCCCGAGTGCGTGCCACGAGCTCCTGCGCCCCCGCCCCCGCGGCGAGCTCCCCCGCGACGGCCCGCAGGAGCTGGCCGCCCTCGCCGTACGGGGGCCGGAAGGCGACGGGGGGAGGACGCGGCGGAAAGGAGCGCCGCCATCGCGGCTCCGCCGCGGCACGGAGCAGGATCGCCGTCGCGTTCCGCACGCGGGAAAACTCGAGGAGATCGCGCCGAAGGGCCGACGGGAGTCGGGGTCCCCAGGCGCGGAGCAGTGCGTCGAGCTTCTCCGGACGGTGCCGGCGCCGACAGGCCCCGGTACCCGTCACGCCGTTGAAGTAGAGGAAGGGGCCGCCCACTTGCACCGCCTCGAGGAGGCTCCGGCCCCCCGTCACGATCCGAAGCTGGGCGTCGGCGAACCGGTGCCGCCACTCCGGGCGGGGGAGCCGCGGCAGCGGCTGGAGCTGTACCGCTGAGGTTCGACGGGGCAAGTCCGCGTTCCGCGCCAGTCCTCGTACTGAGATCCGAAGTGGTCGGGGCGCTTGGCGAACGAGCGAACGAATCGCCGGGAGCAGCGCGGTCGAGCTCGACGGGCTCGCGTACCAGATCCACTCCGGAGCCGCCCCGCGTCGCGGCGCAGGCATCGGCTCCTCCCATACCGGGCCGATGGGCACCGCCTCCGGGAACTCGCGTCGGAACGACCGGGCCGCGCCGAAGGTGGGGAACAGATGGAGCACGCGCGGCGCGTCGAAGTACCGAAATCGCCGGTAGAGGCGGGCGGTGAGCGCCGCCTCCTCCCGGCCCCGGGCGCTCGCGACGTGGCGCCGGATCCACCGGCTGGGGCGGCCCCCCTCCCGGTACCGCTCCGCGAGCTGTTGACGCGAGGTGAGGGTGCGCGCGAACTCGCCGAGGCTCACGTGCAGCACCCGGTCGGGACCGTAGGTCCGCTCGATCGCCCGAACCGCGTCGCTCCAGAGACCCGCGCGACCGAGCGGTCCGGGCCGTTCCGGGCCGGCCGTCACTCCCCAATCGAACGCAAGGGTCATCGCGCATCGCCCGGACGGACGCAGACGACCCACGCGCCGGACCGGCAGGTCCCAGTTCTGGGGTTCGACGCCTGTGGGCAGCGGAACGCCGGCCGGGCAGTAGAGCTGCAGCGAATGGCCGTCCCGCGCGAGGTGGCGCGCGGCCGCAACGACCTCGCCGACATCGCCCTCACCCCCGCCGAGCACGACCGGCAGGAGGTACACGTCGACGCCGGCGCTAGCCGTTGGAACCCTCGGCCGGCTCCGACAGCGCCCGTCGGAACAGCTCCCCCAGCGTCGGAACGGGCCCGGGACCTTCGCTCTCCGGGGGAGGGAGCCGGGCCGGGCGATCCCCGCCCGATCCGGGGAGCCGAGCTCGCGCCGCGAGCAGTGCCTGAGTCGCGGGCTCCGGAGCGCCGGTGGAGCGCAAGCGCCCCAGGGCCTGGACCAGCGTATCGAACAGCCGAGTGCCAGCGTCGGACAGCAGCTTCACGGCCCCGTCCCCTTCCGCCACGGTGAAGCCCTCGCCACGGGCCGGTTGCGCGCTCTGGAGCAGCTGGGCCAGCGGTCCCTGATCCTCGGCCGCTCCGACCCGCCCGAGGCACCAAACCGCCGCCAGTCGCACCTCCACGGAAGGGTGCTCGAGCTCCGGTCGGACCCGGGGCGCGGCCTCCGTGAGGCCGAGGCGGCCGAGGGCGTAGAGCGCCCCCCGGCGAGGCCACGGATGCGGGTCGTCGAGCCGGGCGACGAGCCGAGCGAGATCGGCCTCGCTGCCGACGCGGCCCAGCGCTTCGGCGGCCGCCCCGCGGACCGCCCAGCTCGTGTCGTCGAGCGCGGCACGGAGAGGGCCGAGCGCTTCGCTGGGGCTCACTTCGGCGAGCGCGCGGGCGGCGCAGACCCGATTCCAGCTCGCGCGGTCGCTGAGCTGCGCGCGCACGGCGGCGACCGAGGCGGGATCACCGATCCGGCCGAGGGCGACCAGGAGCGCAGGCTTGCCCCAGGTGTCGGCGCGTTCCAGCTGGACCAACAGCTCCGGCACCGCGCGCCGGTCGCGCAGGCTCCCGAGGGCGACGGCGGCCGCGATCCGCACGCGGTCGGCCTCGTCGGAAAGCAGCGGGCGGATCGAGTCGGCGACGGTCTGCCCCTCGGTGCGCGTGAGCGCGTGGATCGCCTCACGACGGACCCGGTCGGACGGGTCGGTCAGCGCCTGTCGCAGCGGGGACCCCGATGCGGAGCCCGAGAGCCGACCCAGGGCGACGATGGCCGACCAGCGGACCTCGTCGACCGGATCCCCGAGGAGCCGCTCCAGCGCCGGGCGCGAGCCCTCGGGCCGGATCGACCAGAGCGCCCAAGCGGCCTGGGCGCGCACGCGAGGAGCCGGATCGGCCAGCGCCCGCTCGAGGACCGCCTGGCTGGCCGGATCGGCGAGCGCTCCGAGCGCCTCGACGGAGGTCGAGCGCACCGTAGGGTCCGGGTCGTCGAGCGCCGCTTCGAGGACCGGGCGGAGCTCCAGCGCCCGCAGCTCGCCCGCGGCCCAGGCGTAGGCGCGGCGGATGATGGGTTCCGGATCGGCGAGGCCGGCGGCGAGCGTCTCGGTCGGAAGACGTTGGCCGGCCTCCAAACAGCGCCGGAGCTCCTCCAGGCGCGGAGCCGGCGGCGGAGGTGCTCCCGTGCTGGAGCTGGGCGCGGGAGCCGGCCGGCTCGTCCCGGACATGGACCGGAATAGGCAGGCGCGGCTTATGGGGTTGCCATGAGGGGTGGCGACTCCTCGACCCGGCTCGGTACGCTCGCCGGGAGTCCGGGCTCCGACTCGCCGATCGGGTGACGGTTCGGCGGCGAGGACGCTCGCACGACTCGAGGCCGGGAGACTCGCCGCTCCCGCAGGGAGACGGAAACCGACCGCCGCGCCGGTCCGTTGGGCGCCTCCGGAGGTAGGCGCCGAGAGAGATCGAGCAGCACCGAGAGCAGGATCGACTCGAGGAGGTCGGGGCTCCCCACGTAGGTGGCCTCGGCCACGTGCCGCCGGGCGCTGCGGGTGAGGGCCATGAAGGCGACACGCTCCTCCCGGTCACGGAGCAGGCGGCCGAACGCCTCCCAGCGCTCCAGCCGCTGCTCCAGGGCGCGCTGGTAGGTGGGCGCGATCCGACGGGCATGGGATGAAGAGGGCGGCGCCCGACGGAATGCGAGCGAGTCGTGCATCATGGGATTCGGCCCCTCCGAGCCCTCCACGGCCGGCCCGCGACTTAAGGCGCGGACCGGAGGAGGTGAAACGGCGGCCGTGGACCGGCCCGTTTCTTCCGGCGCTCGGTTACGTCGGCAGCTTCCCGCGCGTCATCCACGGGATCGCCGGCAGCTCTAGGAGCTCGCCCAACTGCCGAGCGTTCTCCGCAGCGTCGCCGCGGAAGTGGTTGTTGAAGAAGATGTACAGATCGCCCTCCCCCTCGGCCAGCTCGCGCACCCGGGGGAGCCACCGGGTGAGCTCCTCCGTGGAGTACCGGTAGTCGTACCAGACCGGCGAACCGTGGCCGTGGAAGCGCAGGTAGGAGAACGGGGCGGTCCGATCGAGCCGCACCGGCAGGTGCGGTTCGTCGACCACGGTGTAGGCGAGACGGAAGTCGCGGAGCAGCTGCAAGGACTCCGGCGCGAGCCAGCTCGGCTCGCGGAACTCGACGGCGACCGGGAGCGAGGAAGGCAGCTGCTCGTAGAACGCCCGGACCGTCGCCGGCTCGAATGGGAGCGAGGGCGGGAGCTGGAGCAGCGCCGCGGCGAACCGATGTCCCTCCTGGAGCGGGCGAACGAACTCCAGGAACTTCCGCAGCTCCTCGTCTACGCCCACCAATCGGCGCTCGTGGGTGATTGTCTGGGGGAACTTCACCGCGAACCGGAAGCCCGAGGGGGTGCGCTTGCACCAGCTCGTCGAGTACGAGGCGGGGGGGAGTCGGTAGAAGGAGGAGTTGACCTCGACGATGGGGAAGAGGCCGGTGTAGAAGCGGAGCTTGTCGAGCTGGCCGCGGCGGGGATAGACGGGACCGACCCACTCGGGGTAGTCCCAACCGCTGGTTCCGATCCGGATGACGCCCACGGCCGAGTCGCACGTAGGGCCACGAGACTCGGGGGTATCCTGCTATCGGTAGGGTCGGGAAATGGAGGGGGGTCCGGACACCCCGGACGAGCTCGGTTCCGCCCCTGAACCGCTTCCGGAGCGATGCCCCTCCTCGCGCCGAAGCCACGTCGGGCCAAACCCTAAATATGGTCCGTCGGTGAAAACGACCCGAGGAATCCGCGATGGTCCAGGTCGACATCGAGCTTGCGAAGTGCACCGGATGCGCGCACTGCCGGGATGTCTGCCCGGTGAACGTCTTCGAGCTCAAGCCCCGGGACCAGTTCCCCGATGTGACCGACGACCCCGGTGTGGCCGCCAAGTTCCAGTTCCGGACCGAGCGCTCGGTGGCGGTCAATGGCCCCGAGTGCATCGTCTGCGAGGCCTGTCTCTTCGAGTGCGAAGGTGAGTGTATCGACATCACCGACGACGAAGGGCACGTCCACCACTCGACGTACAAGTAGGCGGACGCCCCTCCCAGGGATTCTCCGAGGCAGCCCTTAAATAGCGTCGGACCCCGCCGAACGCGCGACCATGCCCTCGACGAGCGGGAGCGACCGGACCGTGGTCCTGGGCGAGCGGGAGCTCGCGATCGGCTTCCGCCTGGTGGGCCTGGCCGACGTCATCGAAGTGGGTCCCGGGAACGCGGCGCGTGAGTTCGCGAAGACGATGGCCGACGCCGGCGTCTCGCTCGTCATCGCGAGCGAGTCGATCCGGCCTCAACTGTCCGAGGCGCAGCGGATGCAGGCCGATAGCTCGCTCCGGCCCCTGGTGGTCTTCGTCCCCTCCCCGACGGGCGAGTACGAGGTGGAGAGCCTCGCCGCGCTCGCCAAGCGCGTCCTCGGTGTCTCCTTGGAGATGCCGAAGTAGGCGTTCATGACGGGTTCGGTCGCGCGGGTCTCGGGCCCGGTGGTCATCGCCGAAGGGATCCCGAACGCCAAGATGTTCGATGTCGTCCGCGTGGGCGACCTGGGGCTCGTCGGTGAGATCATCAAGCTCGTGGGCGAGACCGCGACGGTCCAGGTCTACGAGGACACCACCGGCATTCGCCCCGGGGACAAGGTCGAGACCACGGGTCAGGCGCTGTCGGTCGAGCTCGGCCCCGGTCTTCTGAAGTCGATCTACGACGGGGTGCAGCGGCCGCTCGACGTGCTCCAGAAGAATCTGGGGGACTTCATCACGCGCGGCTTCGTCGCGGCTCCGCTCGATGAGACCAAGAAGTGGGAGTTCACGGCCCTCGTCCGCGCTGGGGCCGAGGTCTCGGGCGGTACCATCCTCGGCACCGTCCAGGAGACGCCCCTCATCCTCCACAAGATCCTCGTGCCCCCCGGCGTCAAGGGCACGCTGAGCGCGATTGCCAGCGGCACGTACACCATCCGGGACAAGATCGGCTCGGTGAAGACGGCCGGCGGCGAGGTCCCGCTCGGGCTGAGCCAGAAGTGGGTCGTCCGGATAGCCCGTCCGGTCCAACAGAAGCTCGCCCCGACGATCCCCCTCATCACCGGCCAGCGCGTCATCGACACCTTCTTCCCCATCGCCAAGGGCGGCACCGCCGCCATCCCCGGCCCCTTCGGCTCTGGCAAGACCGTCGCGCAGCAGCAGCTCGCCAAGTGGTCGGATGCCGACGTCGTGGTCTACGTCGGCTGCGGCGAGCGCGGCAACGAGATGACCGAGGTGCTCGCCACCTTCCCGAACCTCCAGGACCCCAAGTCCAAGCGGCCGCTCATGGAGCGGACGATCCTGATCGCCAACACCTCCAACATGCCCGTGGCCGCGCGGGAGGCGAGCGTCTACACCGGCATCACCATCGCCGAGTATTACCGCGACATGGGCTACGACGTCGCCCTCATGGCCGACTCGACGAGCCGGTGGGCCGAGGCGATGCGCGAGATCTCCGGACGGCTCGAGGAGATGCCCGGCGAGGAAGGCTACCCGGCCTACCTCGGCCGCCGCGTCGCCGAGTTCTACGAGCGCTCCGGGCGGGTCGTCACGCTCTCCCCGGATCAACGCACGGGCTCGGTGAGCGTGGTCGGGGCCGTGAGCCCGCCCGGCGGGGACTTCTCCGAGCCGGTGAGCCAGAACACCCTGCGGGTCACCCGCGTCTTTTGGGCGCTGGACGCGGCGCTCGCTTCCCGCCGTCACTTCCCCTCGATCAACTGGCTGCAGAGCTACTCGTTGTACACCGGCGACCTCGAGGAGTGGTACCGCGGCGGGATCGCGCGCGACTGGGCCGCGCTCCGTCAGAAGGCGATCCAGACGCTCCAGCAGGAGTCGGAGCTCCAGGAGATCGTGCAGCTCGTCGGCGTCGACGCGCTCCCCGAGCGGGAGAAGGGCGTCCTCGACGTGTCTCGGATGCTCCGGGAGGATTACCTGCAGCAGAGCGCCTACGACGACGTCGACACCTACACCTCGATCCAGAAGCAGTACCGGATGCTGCGGGCCATCCTCTCCTTCGGCGAGCGCGAGCAAGAAGCGATCGGCAAGGGCGCGACGGTGAGCCAGCTCCAGCAGCTGCCGGTGCGGCAGAAGCTTTCGCGCATGAAATGGATACCCGAGGCCGAGCTCGGGACCGCCTTCGACCAGCTCGAGGCCGAGATGGGCGCCTCGGTCGGCCAGCTTGCCGCGGGGACGTAGATGGCGAGCGCGAAATCCTCGAAGGCCGCGGCGGTCGACGCGGACGTGCCGATCGACTACCGGACGATCGACAAGGTCTCGGGACCGCTCCTGTTCGTGCGCGACGTCGAGCGCGCCGCCTACGGCGAGATCGTCAGCATCGAGCTGCCCAACGGCGAGCGACGCCAGGGCCAGGTGCTCGACTCCCGCCACGGGCTGGCCATCGTCCAGGTCTTCGGGCCGACGATGGGGATGAACGTCCACGCGACCAGTGTGAAGTTCATGGGCGAGGTCGCCCGCCTGCCCGTCTCCGATGAGATGCTGGGCCGCGTCTTCAACGGCCTGGGCGAGCCGCGCGACGGGGGACCCCGGATCGTCTCCGAGCAGCGGCTCGAGATCGTGGGCAACGCGATGAACCCGTACTCGCGCGAGGAGCCGAGCGAGTTCATCCAGACCGGGCTCACGAACATCGACGTGATGAACACTCTCGTGCGCGGCCAGAAGCTGCCCATCTTCTCCGGCGCGGGGCTGCCGCACAACCAGATCGCCGCCCAGATCGTGCGCCAGGCCAAGCTGCGGGACTCCTCCGAGAACTTCGCCGTCATCTTCGCGGCGATGGGGATCACGAGCGAGGAGGCGAACTTCTTCCTCAAGGAGTTCGAGAGCACCGGCGCCCTCGAGCGCACCGTGGTCTTCCTCAACCTCTCGAGCGATCCCTCGATGGAGCGCATCATCACGCCCCGGATGGCGCTCACCACCGCCGAGTTCCTCGCCTACGAGCGCGACATGCACATCCTCGTCGTGCTCACGGACATGACCAACTACTGCGAGGCGCTGCGCGAGGTCGCCGCCGCGCGGGAGGAGGTGCCGGGCCGGCGGGGCTACCCCGGCTACATGTACACCGACCTGGCCCAGCTCTACGAGCGCGCCGGCAAGATCCACGGCCGCAAGGGCTCGATCACCCAGCTGCCGATCCTCACGATGCCGGCCGACGACATCACCCACCCGATCCCGGACCTCACCGGCTACATCACCGAGGGGCAGATCGTGGCGAGCCGCGAGCTCCAGCGGCGCGGCGTCTACCCCCCCATCGATGTGCTCACCTCGCTGTCGCGGCTCATGAACCAGGGCATCGGCAAGGGCCGCACCCGCGACGACCACCGGGGGGTCGCCGACCAGCTCTACGCGAGCTACGCGACCGGCAAGGACCAGCGCGCGCTCTCCGCCATCGTGGGCGAGGAGTCGCTGTCCAGCGTCGATCGGATCTACCTCAAGATCGCCGAGCGGTTCGAGACCCAGTTCGTGGGCCAGCGGCCCGACGAGGACCGGACCATCGACCAGAGCCTGAGCATCGGCTGGGAGATCCTCTCCGCGCTGCCAGAGGCCGAGCTGAAGCGGGTCAAGCCCGAGTCCATCCAGAAGTACTACTCGCGGCCCAAAGCGAGCTAGCGCGGGAGGGGGCCGTGGCACTGGAGAACGTGCGCCCGACCCGGATGGAGCTCATCCGGACCCGACGCCGGATCCTGCTCGCGAAAAAGGGGCTCAACCTCCTCAAGCTCAAGCGATCGGCGCTCATCGCGGAGTTCTTCAATCTCTCCAAGCAGGCGCTCGAGCTCCGGGGCGACCTCCGCGGCCGGATCGCGCGCGGCTACGCCTCGATCCGCGTCGCCGAGATGCGCGAGGGCCCGACGCGCCTGGAGAGCATCTCCATGCTGCTGCCGGCGCTCGCCAGCGTCCGGGTCGAGACCAAGAACGTGATGGGAGTGAAGACCCCGCGCGTCGACGCGGAGAGCTATGCGCCGGTGCCGGCGAGCGCGCTGCTCGACCTGCCCACCGCGATCGACGAGTCGCTCCAGCAGTTCCAGGAGATCTACCGGGTCGTGCTCCTCATCGCGGAGAAGGAGAACGCCCTGCGCCGGCTCCTGCGCGAGATCGA
>DASYZY010000063.1:0-9962 GCA_035945735.1 Thermoplasmata archaeon | reverse complement strand
AGCGTGAACGCCTCGACGCTGTTCACCGCGCAGGCGTACGCGGCCGACGGCTCGCCCTCGCCGGTCCCCCTCTCGGCCTCCTGGCAGCTGGGCAGCGCCGGCTGGCGGACGGTGGCCGGACCGACGGCCCTCTCGGTCTGGGTCGTGGCCTCCGAGGGCGCTGGGCCGGCGCTGCTCGGTCTTTGGGTCAACGGCAGCTACGGAGGCCACGCCTTCTCCGGCGCGCTGCGCGGGGCGCTGCTCGCCGCCAGCACCCGGGTCGCCTCGGAGGCGCTGCTGCCGGTACCGGTGGACGTCGGCAGCAACCTCACGCTCTCGCTCGGGGGCGCCGGCGCGCCCGGCTACCGGTACCGCGCGATCGTCGCGCCGGGGCTGGGCGTGGCGCCCTTTTCCGTGAACTGCACCGCCACGGGCGCGCCGGTCGAGGAGGTCGCCGTGGCCTGCGCAGCGCGGTGGAGCTATCCGGTCGCCGGCACCGCGCACCCCTCGGTCGAGCTCACCAACGGCTTCTCCAACGCGAGCGCGCTCCTCGGCAGCGTCGGCGTCAACGCCCAGCTCCAGCTCGCGCTCGCCCCGCACCCGCTCGCCACCTACTCCAGCGAACCGCTGCCGCTCACCGTCCGCGTCGTCAACGGCACCGGCAGCTCGCCGTACGGCCCGGCCTGCGTCGACCCGGGCACGGGCTTTCCCATCTGCTCGACCTCGGCCGGGCCGGTCTGGTACTTCGCGCTCGCCTACCCCGGCCTCGGCCGCTACACCCTCACCGCGAGCGTCGACGACTCGGCCCAGGCGCTGGCCAAGGCGGTCGGCACGGTCGTGGTGGCGGCGCCCCCGGTGCTGTACGGGCTCGCGATCCTGGGCGGGGGCGGGGCCAGCGAAGGGATACCGGCCGAGCTCGTGGCGAACCTCTCCGGCGGGGTGGCGCCCGTGAGCTACTGGTGGAACGTGAGCGCGCCGAACGCGACCTTCGCCCGCGGCACGGTCTCCGCGGACGGCGCGATCAGCGGGCGCTGGAGCCCGGGCGCGGCCGGGGTCAGCACGATCACCCTCACCTGCGTCGACGCTCTCGGCACCCGGATCGCGCGCGAGGTCCAGGTCTACGTCGAGCCGGGACCCACGGTCGCGCTCGCCTTCGCGGGCGCACCGTTCCCCTCGGAGGGGTCGGCCGGCGTCGGCGTGCCGCTCTCGCTCGAGGGGATCGCCCCCGACGGCGCGCGCGTCACCGACTTCGCGAGCGCGCTCACCGTCGAGGTGGGCCTGCCCGTGGCCGACGCGCCGATCTACCTGAACGGGAGTCTTGGGGCGAGCTACCGCCCGGTCGATGGCGCCTTCGCGCTGCCGGTGAGCGCCTGGTTCGATGGCTACCTCAACCTGAGCTTCGTGGGACTGCGCTCGGGGTCGTACTCGCTGAGCCTCGACTCGGGCCTGCCGCTGGACGTGGGATCGGGCGGTCCGCTATCGGTGACGCTCGGGGCCGATCCGTACAGCCTCAGCCTCGGCGCACCGCGTTCGGTCGTGCTCGGCGAACGCACGAACGCCACCGAGTACCGGCTCAATGACGGCTTTGGCAACCCCGGCGACGCCGGAGCGGTCTGGGTCGACAGCCGGTTCGGCGGGAGCGATACGAACCGGTCGGCGCCGGTCGTGCGCGTGGGCAATCTCTCGTACGTGTGGATCAACTACACCGCCCCATCGGCCGCCGGGGGCACCGTCCGGGTCTGGAGCTCCGCCGGGCGGCTCCTCCTCGCGCCGATCGCCGTGCCGCCGGCGCCGGCCGAGCTGCTGCCGGTGGTCCCCATTGCACTGGGCAGCCTTGCTGGCCTCGGCGTCCTGGTGGGCGCCCTCGGCTGGGTACGGCGCAGCCGCCCGGCGGGGGCGCCTTTGGAGGAGCGGCGCTCGGGCGAGGCGAGCGAGGAGGAGCTCCGGCGCGAGGCCGCCGGCCGCGCCCGGCTGCTCGAGCGACTGCGCGAGCTCGGAGCCTCGGGGCTCGACCGGCTGCGGGCCGACTGGCCGGAACCGGTGCCGGGCCGAGGCGAGATGGTCGAGTGGCTCGCCGCGCTCGCCACCGACGGATCGGTGGCGGTCGCGGAGGGACCGGCGGGCACGCCCGTGTACTCGGCGCTTCCCGAAGCATCGACCGAGCCGCCCCGGGTCGAGCTCGACCGCGGTGCGCTCGAACGGGCCCTGGCGCGGGGCGAGCTCGATCCGCCGGAGCGGGATCCGCCGTCCGGGCGCGGACCCTGAGTCCGGCCTAGGCCGGCGGGCGGCCGACCAGGTCGTAGTAGCGGTAGGCGGCCTCGCCGGCGCCGAAGCAGTACTCCAGGCGCGTGAAGTCGCGCTTGAGCTCCTCGCCCTCGCGGGCCACGCGCTCCGGCGTGGCGTCCTTGTGCAGGAGCAGGTCGAACAGCTCGGCGATCCGGACCATCTCGGGCTCGGTCATGCCGAGCCGGGTGACCTCGGGGGTGCCGAGCCGGATCCCTTCGGGGTGCTTGGGGCTCTTGTCGCCGGGCAGGAGGTTCTTGTTGGCGATGATGCCGGCGGCGCTCAACCGCTTCGAGACCGGCTCACCGCCGCCCTCCTTCGCCACGCGCACGGCCACGGTGTGGCTCGCGGTGTAGCCCAACTTCTCGCCGAGGACCTCGAAACCCCGCTCGGCCAGCGCCCCGGCGAGGGCGCGGGCGTTGGCGATCGTCTGGCGCGCATACGCCCGGCCGAAGGCCCGGCTCTCGGCGAGGCTCACGGTGAGGGCCGCCATCGCGTGGAGGTGGTGGTTGCTCGTGACCCCGGGGAAGGCGGCGGAGGTGAGCCGCTTGTACAGCTCGGGGTCCCGGCTCTCGCCGAGCAGGATCCCGTGCTGGGGGCCCGGGAGCGTCTTGTGCGTGGAGGCGGAGAGGACCGAGCAGCCCTCGCGCAGCGGGTCCTGGAACTCGCCGCCGGCGATCAGGCCGAGCACGTGGGCGCCGTCGTACCAGCCGACGGCGCCGATCTCCTCGAGCGTGGGGGCGAGCTCGCGGACCGGAAGCGGGAACAGGAAGAGCGAGAGGCCGAACAGGCACAGCTTGGGCCGGGACTCGAGCAGCGCGGCCCGGGCCTTGGGTACGTCGATGGTCATCCGCTCCTCGTCCCACGGGTAGTAGACCGGTTTCACGCCGCGCAGACCGAAGGCGCCGAAGCCGGCGCTGGAGATGTGGGCCCCATCGGCGAGACGGGCGGTGCCCACGAGATCGCCGGGGGCGGCGAGCGCCTTCAGGACGGCGAGGTTGGCGACGGTGCCGGAGATCGGACGGACGTCGGCGAACGAGCAGCGGAAGAGCTCCTTGGCGAGCGTCAGGCAGGTCCGCTCGATCTCGTCGACCTGCTCGTTCCCTTCGTAGTACCGTTCGCCGGGAAGCCCCTCGGCGTAGCGCGAGTGGAGGTCGGAGATCAGGAGCTCCTTGGCGTAGGGCGAGAGAAGGTTCTCGCTCGCGATGAGGGGGATCGCCCGCTCGAAACGCTTGGAGTGCTCCTGGACGGTCGTCCGGACCCGCTGGACGATGCGGGCCATCTCTTCGCGCGGCGGCCCGCTCGGGTCAGTCACGGAAACACCCCCACCCCTCTATTTCCACTGGAACTGCGCGAAGGGGGTCTGCCATCCTGCATCTGGAGCCGAGCACGCCCGTGGCCCATTAGTTAATAGCCCGCCCGGGTCGGCCGCCGGTCATGGGCGGGGAACGAGCGGACCCGACCGGCTCCGGGAAGCCTTGGCCGCTCGCGCAACGGTTCACCGTGACGTACCACGACGTGGACGCGCTCAACCACCTCAACCACGCGACCTACTTTCCGTGGATGGAGACGCTGCGCTGCGCCTACTACATGCCGCTGCTCGGCGTCACCGATCCGCGCGAGCTGGACATCATTCTGGCCGAGGCGGTCTGTCGGTACTCGGCGCCGGCCGGGTATGGGACGGAGATGGTGGGGGAGGTGGTGCCGGCGCTGCCGGTCGGTCGCAGCAGCTTCTCGCTGCTGTACCGGTTCCACGCACCGGACGAACCGAGACACGTGTATGGTCGGGGCCGGACGGTCGTGGTCTGTTACGACTACGCGAAGGGGGAGAAGAAACCGATCGATCCTCGCATCCGGGAGCGCCTCGAGCGGGATGGGGTCCCGCTCGAGAGCGAGGGGTGGACTCCCCGCTAGTTCCACTCGCAATGGGGGGGTGGGGGAGTATGGGTTTGGAGTATCTCCTTGAGCCTATGGACCGCCTCTCCGACTACGCCAACGGGCCCGAGGGCGCCTTCGGAGCTCAGGCGAAGCGGACGCTGGCCTAGTCGCGAACGCGACGCGAGGCGCATCGGGCAAGCGATTTAGCGGACCCCAGGTGCCCACCGCCGATGGAGGTCGTTACCGGGATCGGCGGACTGTTCTTCCGCTCGAAGGATCCCGAGGCGTTAGGCAAGTGGTACCGGGATCGCCTCGGGGTCAACTTGGTGCCCGAGAGCAGCGAGGGCCAGCCATGGACCCAGGAGAGCGGACCTACGGCGTTCAGCCCGTTCCCCGAGGACAGCGACTACTTCGCCCGGGATCGCGTCTGGATGATCAACTTCCGAGTTCGCAACCTCGATGCCATGGTCGCGCAGCTCTCCGCGGCGGGTATCGCCGTGACGGTCGATTCCGAGGCCTATCCCTTTGGGCGGTTCGCCCACCTCGCCGACCCCGAGGGGAATCCGATCGAGCTCTGGGAGCCGAAGTAGGCGGAGCCGGGTAGGGCACATGGCCCGTCGCGGCTGGAAGGGCTTGGGGTTCCAGGTCAGTCCTGTCGAAGGACCGATCCACACGTCGGACCGCTACGGGTGCGGCGGCTCCTCGGGGCGGCGGAGCACGATCGGGTCGCCGCGGCGCACTCGGCCCGGACGAACGACGCGCGCGTACCATCCCCGCCGGTGATTCATCACTCGCAGGAACTCCGGTCCCCGCTCGTTGCCGACGTACGGCAGGAGGTACAGATTGGTGCACGGATCGCAGGGCCGGACCACGGTCAGCGCGACCGAGCCCAGCTCGAGCTCGGCCCCGGGCCGCATCGACTCGTAGCCCAGGCCGGTCGTGGTCACGTTTTCGCCCAGGTCGCCGGAGCGAACCGGCCAGCCTTCGCTCTCGAGCTGCTGCAGGGTCTCGAGCGGCATCAGCAGGATCGCGCTCGTGGGCTCGTCGGCGAGCCGTTCATGTCGGTATCGGTTGAAGTCGCCCACGACCCCGTTAGGGCCGATCTCGATCTCCTCGACGGAAGGCTTCGGCAACCCGTGCTCCCCCGCGCGCTCGGGCTTCCGATGCAGATCGTGGACCGTTCCGTGCCTCATTCTGCGCCCGGGGTGGCGACAGGCGTGCTAGGCCGGTCGGATGGCCGTTCGGCAAAGCGGTCCGTGGTTCCCGCGGGCTCCTCGGCCCCGTCGCCCCACCAGCGTCGACGAGTCACGGTAAGGCTGCTCCCGTCAGGACCTAACCCGGTGTCCGTGATGGATAACCGCTAGGGCGCCCCTCCGGGCGCTCGTCGCGATGCCCGCGGCCCGATGGAACAGAGCGTCTACGGAACCCCACGAGACGGACCACTCTACCGAACGTCGCTCCGACCTGTCACCCCCGCTAAGGACGGTTTCGGTGTAAAAGGGGACGCCCAACCCCCCGGTCTAGCCTAGCAGACGACGGAGTGGGAACCGGCTATTAACGGTTCGTCTTGGCCGCGCATCGCTCCCGTACCCCATATCTGGGGTGCCGGGATTCGACCTCTGTGGGGCATCCGCTCGCCGGCGGGCCCCGGCTCGCGCTGGTGGCCGCGGTCCTGGTCCTCCTGCTCCTGCTGCCGGGCTCGCTCTTGGCCCAACCGGCCCAGCCCTCGGGGTCCGCCGGTCCCGCTACACTCCGGGCCCCGGAGCGACCGGCGGCCCCATCGCCGGCGTTCACCACTCCCCTTCCCGACGCCTTTGACTGGGCGACCTACCACGGTGCCAACAGCCGATCGGGGTTCACTCCGGTCCGGGGGCCCTCCGCGGCGACCGACGCCTGGCCGCCGGTCACGGCCTCCTCGCTCCCGATACGGGCCGGCCCGGCCGTCAACACGACCTCGATCTTCGTCGCCGACATCGTCGGCGACGTCCGGGCGCTCGACCGAGCCAACGGGACGACGCTGTGGACCGCCACCGTCTGGTCGAACCCGACGACCCCGACGCTCGCCGGCGGGCTCCTCTACCTCGGCTGCTCCAACGGCGAGGTCTACGCCCTCAATGCGTCCACGGGCAGGTCGGTCTGGACCCACACCTTCACGGCCGCGATCATCCAGGGCACCGACGACATCGCCGGGGAGCTCCTCGCGGCGACCGGAGGCGGCGAGCTCGCCGCGCTCAACGACACGACCGGGGCGCTCCTGTGGAGCCTGCCACTCGGCGGCCCGGCGGCCGGCGCGCCGGCCGAGGCCAACGGGACCGTGTACGCCGTCGACACCTCCGGGCGGGTACTCGCCGCGACGCTCGCCGGGGTGCCGCGGTGGGCGGTGAACCTGAGTCGTACGCCGGTCGACACGGCGATCTCGGTCGCCGGGGGCCTCCTCTTCGTCGCTTCGACCGACGGCAACGTGACCGCGCTCGCCGCGGGCAACGGGAGCACGCAGTGGAGCTTCGCGACCGGCCCGTATCCGGGCAGCGGCTCGATCGACTCGTCGGTGGCGACCGACGGGACCGTGGTCGACTGGGTCTCGTACAACGGCGGGATCTTCTCCGTCAACGCCGCGAACGGGACTCTGCGCTGGGTCAGTAATGGCTCGATCCCGGGCTCCTCCGGCTACCCGCTCCTGTCGGCACCGGTCCTCACCCCGTACGGGTTCTACGTGATCGACGGGACGATGTCGCTCGACGACCTGAACCCCCGGACCGGCACGCTGCTGTGGAGCTACCCGTACGGCGGGCTCACGGTCTTCTCCTCGCCGGCCGTCATCGGCAACGGGCTGGTCATCGGCACCGACGACGGGGTCATCGACTACTTCGGCTCCCCGAACTCGCTCCAGAACTGGCCGGTCTCGGGGGTCACGGTGAGCCCGAACGGCACTCCGCTTGCCGGCATCACCGTCGAGCTCCTCTCCCGCCTGACCTTGAGCGCGGCGAACGGCAGCTTCTCGCTCTACGCACCGAACGGCTCCTACCTGCTCCTGGCGTCGGGTCCAACGACCGCGCTCACCCGGCTGCCGATCGTGGTCGCCGGCCCGCTCCTCGGGCTGCGGGTCGTCATCCGGCCGCTCACCGTCTACGCGGTCTCGGGCCGGATCATCGACGGCGGCTCGGGGCGGCCCGTGGGAGGCGGCCAGGTCACCCTCACCGGCTCGGGAGGCTACTTCGTCAACGTCACGACCGGTGCCGACGGCCGGTTCCTGCTCGAGGCGCCGAACGGCTCGATCTATCTCACGGTCGGCGGGCTCGCCAACTTCGCCGGCACGAACGAGCGGTTCACGGTCGCTGGCGCTCCGATCACCGGCATCGTCGTCGAGCTCGCCCCGGTGGCCCTGGGGGTGACGCCGTACCCGGCCGGCTACGCGATCTGGATCCTGCTCGGGGCGGTGGGGGCCGGGGCGTTCGTCGCCTGGCTGGCGGAGGTCTCTCGGCGGCGGCGCGAGCGGGGCCTTTCCGGCCGGATCCTGTCGCCGTTCGGCCGGTACGTCGTGATGCGCGCCGGCCTGATCCCGGTCCAGCTGTTCAGCCTACTGACGCTGCTGTACGTCTTCGGCACCTTCCTGCCGTACCTCGCCGTCGCGAAGGTCCCGTCGTCCCAGTACTGGACGACGATTCAGATGTTCTTCAACGGACTGTTCTACTTCGCCTACTCGATGGTCACGGGCAACTGGGGATTCGCCAGCTACGGCCACAACGGCCAGGCGGTCTCCCAGTTCATCGCCTGGTGGCTGCCGTACTCGATCGAGCTGATGCTCTTCGCGCTGACGATCTCGGCGCTCCTCGGCTACACCATCGGGCTCCGGGCGGGGTGGCGGTCGGAGGGGGCCTTCGACTACGGCACGCGCTTTGCGAGCCTCCTCGGCCTGCTCCTGCCGAGCTTCCTCGTGATCCTGCTGGTGCTGGGCGGGGTCTACACGAAGTTCGGCAGCACCTTCGGCGACACCCCGTACGGGATCCTCCCCAACCTCCACTGGTACGACTCGCACGGCGGTAACCCGCCGACGTGGATCGGCCAAGGGGCCAACACGATGCCCACGGGCTTTCCCCTCGTCGATTCCGCGCTGCACGCCGACTGGCCGTTCTTCGACGTGGTCCTCGCCAAGACGCTGCTCCAGGCCTCGCTGATCGCCCTCGTGTACACCGCGATCTTCCTCCGGTACGCCCGGCACGCCGCCGCCGAGCACGCCCGGGCGCTCTCGGTAGTCGCGGCCCGCTCCCGGGGCGTCCCCGAGCACCGGCTCCTGTGGTACCACACCGGCCGCCGGGCCCTGCCGGAGTTCATCCTACTGTTCGCGATCACGCTGCCGGTCTACATCGGCACGCAGGCGGTGGCCGAGGCGCTGTTCAGCGACACCGGCATCGGCAACGTGCTGCTCACGGAGATGACCCAGGTCGCGAGCAGCGGCTTCGGGATCGGCCGCGGGGCGGCGCCCGCCGGCAACCTGTACCAGGTCACCATCCTGCTGCTGTTCCTCGCGGTCCTCGGCGGTAACCTCATCGCCGACATCACCGCCCGCTACCTCGACCCACGGCTGCTCTCCGAGGGCCGGTGAGCGCCGTCGCCGACCCCACCGAGCTGAGCGAGCCCTGGTCGGCCGCCGAGCTCGCCGCGCTGCGTCGGGATCGGCGGCCGCTGCACCGGTTGGCCGGCGCCCTGCTCCGCACTCCCTCGCTCCTGGCCGGCACGGCCCTGTTGGGGGGCTTCGGCGTCCTCGGCCTCGTCGCCTGGGCGCAGTTCGGCGGCGGCATCGGGACGCTCCAGATCTCCTTCGTGTGGGCGAACCAGCCGAACCCCTCGGGCCCGACGCTCGCCCACCCGTTCGGGGTGATGAACATCATCGGGATCGACATCGCCTACGCGCTGTACCAGTCGATCCCCTGGGACCTCGGGTTGGTGGGCTCGATCCTGGTGATCGCGATCTTTCTCGGTACGGTCGCCGGCAGTTGGGCCGGTTACGCCCACGGTCCCGTGGACTGGGCGGTCACGAGCGCCGTCGATCTCCTGCTGTCGGTGCCCCCGTTCTTCCTCGTGATCATCCTGTTCGTGGGGCTGTACAACTTCGTCCCGGTCCAGGACACGCTCGGTCTGTTCGTGCTGCTGTTCGCCGCCGTCCTGTGGCCGTACTACGCCCGGCCGGTGCGCGCCCGGGCCGAATCGGTGACCGCCGAGCCGTACGTCGAGGCCGCCCACTCGGTCGGCTCGAGCCGCGGCCGCACGCTGCTGCGGCACGTGCTGCCGAACGCGCTGGACCCGGTCTTCGCTCAAGTGCCGATCGACGTCTACCAGGTGTTCTTCGTGCTCACCGTCTTCCCGTTCCTCGGCTGCTTCGGCGGCAACAACCCCGGCCACCAGTTCAACTGGGTCACCCCGCTGCCGACCTCCAACTTCCCGGAGTGGGGTAATCTGCTCGCGCAAGGCGCCTGCTACGGGCTCACCCCCAACGACCTCGGCCACTTCTGGTGGATGTGGTTCTTCCCCGCGCTCGTGCTCCTCCTGTTCGGCGTCGCCGTGGCGCTCACCACCGACGGCCTCTCGGTGCTCTTCCAGCCCCGGGAGAGCCGGTGAACGCGCGACCGGGGCGCGCCGGCCGGGGGCGCGTCCGTGGCTAGCGCGGAGCCGACGCTCCCGTTCGGCGACGACGAAACGGACCCGTGGGACGCGCAGGCGCTGCTCGCGTTGAGCCGCAGCCGGCGGCCCGAGCGGCGGCTGGCCCAGGCGTTGCTCCGGACGCCGTCGCTGCTCGTGGGCGTGATCCTGCTCGGCGGCTTCGG
>DASYZY010000062.1:0-5609 GCA_035945735.1 Thermoplasmata archaeon | reverse complement strand
TGAGGAGGTTGATCTCGTCGATGAACAGGACGCCGCCGTGCGCCTTGTGGATCGCGCCGACCTCGACCCGCTCGTGGGGAGGGGTCTCGAGACCGCCGGACTGGAACGGGTCGTGCTTCACATCCCCGAGCAGGGCTCCGGCGTGCGCGCCGGTCGCGTCGATGAACGGCGGCCGGTCCTCGGGGGCGTGGGTCACGAGGAGCTTGGCGACGCCGGTGCCGCCCTCGCTCCGGCCGGAGCCGAGCCGGTAGATGGCCAGCACCAGGACGAAGGCGATGATCGCGAGGAGCAGGGCGGTGAAGTCACCGTCCTTGAAGATCATGTAGAAGGCGAGGCCGAAGATGGCGAACGCGAACAGGACGATGAAGATCGTGCGGTGCTCCTTTTTCTGCGCCGCCTCGAGCTTCTGCGCGGCGACGATCTCCTTGCCCTTGCCGGCCGGCACCACCCGGATCTTCGGCTCGTTCGGGTCCTCCTGGTTGGGGTAGGCGAGGACGTCCTGGAGCTGCTCCTTGGGCAGGAAGTCGACCATCGCCCGGGCCAGCATGCTCTTGCCGGTGCCGGGCTCGCCGATCAGGATCATGTGCCGCTTCTGGGTGGCCGCCTTCTTGGCGACCTCGACCGCGTCGTCCTGCCCGATCACCTGGTCGAGCAGGCGGGGCGGCACCTCCACGTCCTGGGTGGAGTGGTAGGGGAGCTCCTTGCCCCAGGCCTCGACCTCGAGGACCGGGGCGGGTTCCGAACCCCCGACGGGAGGGCTTTCGGCCATGGTTCCTGCGTCGGGAGATCCGCCGGTATGGCCCGGACTCGCTCCCGTAGGTAGACCGAGGGGTCCTCGGGTTAAATCCCTTTGCTTAACTTAGGGACATTTCTGCCGTCGACCGGAGGGGTTTCCGGCCAGCGTTATGCCCGCGGACGCCTCCGGCGCCCCGGTGCGCTCCGTGACCCAACGGCTGGACGGGAAACCGGTGGCCGAGGCGATCCTCGCCCGCGTGCGGTCGGACGTGGAGCGCCACGCGGCCGAAGGGTGCGGGCCGGTGCGCCTGGCGAGCCTGTACGTGGAGGGTCCAGGTGCCTTCGAGAGCTACCTGGCCCAGCAGCGCCGCTCGGCCGAGCGCGCCGGCGTCCAGCTCGAGCCGGTGCCGGTGTCGAGCCCGGAGGAGCTCCTGACCCGCGTCGGTGAGCTCAATGCCGACCCTACCATCCCCGCCGTGCTCCTCCAACACCCGCTGCCTCCGGGGTACGATTTCCGCTCGGCGATCGACCAGCTCCAACCGGAGAAGGACGTCGATGGGGCCGGCGCGGTCAACCTCGGCCGATTGGTGGCCGGCGCCCCGCTGCACGTCCCGGCCGTGGCGCTGGCCGTGCGGGAGCTGCTGGTCCACTATCGCATCCCGCTGGGCGGGGCTCGGGTACTGGTCATCGGGCGGTCGGCGACCGTCGGGCTCCCGCTCGCGCTCCTGCTCCTCCTGCGGGGGGAAACGGGGGACGCGACGGTCGAGATCGCCCACTCCAAGAGCCGCGATCTGGGAAAGCTCCTGAAGGAGGCCGAGGTCGTCGTGAGCTGCGCGGGCATTCCCGGATTGCTGCGGCGGGAGAACGTGCCTTCGGAGTCGGTGGTCGTCGACGTCGGCCTGAGCTACGTCGCCGACCCGTCGCGGGCCGGGGGCCGGCGCAGTGCGGGCGACGCGGCGCCCGAGCTGGACGGGTGGGTCCGGGCGCTCTCCCCGGTGCCCGGCGGGATCGGCCCCCTTACGGTGGCGGAGCTGATGGCCAACGTGATGAGCGCCGAGCGGCAGCTCGAGGAGCATTCCGAATGACGCCCGCACCGCCGCCGCCGAGCCCGAGCCGCACCGATCCGCTCCTGTGCCGGGACTGCCCGATGTGGTACGGGGCCGAGGACGAGGGGTGGGGTCCCTGCTCGATCAAGCACCAGCGCGGCGACCGCCGGTACCTGACGTTCGGGGCCCACGTCTGCGATGAAGGCTACGTCCCACCGAGCCGGGCCTGTGCCGGGATACCCGCCGCATTGAGCGGCTCCCGCTCGACCTCGAGGGCGTCGGCGGTCGGATACTCCTCTACCACGAAGGCGGGGGCCTCCAGGCCGCGGGCCACGCGCCGGAGCCGGGACGGGGCGAGCTCGACCCGCCGCCGGACCCGGTCCACGCGGTAGTCGGTCGGCCCCAAGCGCGCCCGTCGGGCGAGCTCGCGCGAGATCCGGTCCAGGGCGGCGCGGCTCGGTGCCTCGACGATGCCGAGGCGGACGGTGCCGTCGCCGGTGTGCTCGGCGAAGGCCGGGGCGACGCGGGCCGCCCGGCGCAGCAGCCGCTGGCGAAGCTGGATGCCGTCCTTGAAGCGCGACGAGCAGAAGTGGACCGGCGTACGGAGCTTGAGGTCGCGGACCAGCGCCGCCGCGCCCGCGCGGCTGCCCCGGACGCCCCAGCCGGAGCGCGTGTCGACCACGTAGCCGCGGGCATGGAGCTTCTGCTCGTTGGTCTCCGAGAACTCGAGCTCGTTGAGGTTGACGAAATCGAGGCCGATCCCATCGAGCGCCCTCAGGAGCGAGCGCAGCTCGGGCAGGTGGTCGGGGAGGACCGGGATCTCGACCCCGCGGCGGACCCCCCAGCCGGCCGCGTCTTCGAGCACCCGTCGGTAGGCCTGGCCCTCCCCCCGGAGCGGACCCCACAGGTACCACGGGATGTGCAGCCGGAACTCGTCGAGGCCGGCGGCGATGAGCTTCTGGAGCTTCTCCGGGTTCGGCTCGTGGGTGTACAGGTGGATGTCGTGTCCTGGGCCGAACTCGGACTTCAGGAGCCGAATGTAGTGCTCGACCCGGTCCGTGAAGCCGAGCGGGTCGCCGCCGGTGATGCCGGTGCCGGCCGCGCCGATCGCGTGGGCTTCGGCCAGCACATCGGCGTCGCAGCTGACCCGGCGCTCGTTGGCGTACGTGACGTCGATCTGGTTCCGGGTCTCGCCGACCGGGCAGTAGAAGCAGCGGAAGCGGCAGACGCCCGAGACGAACAGGACCATCTTCTGGCCCTGCGCGCACTGGGTGCAGGCCAGGGACAGCGGGCCCCGGTGCGAGCTGGCGAGCGGCAGGCTCACGAGCGAGCCGAAGGCGTCCGCCGGCATCGTCGCACGAGCCCGGCGCGACGGGAAGAGGGTTTCGGCGGCGTTCCCGGCGTCGCCCGGCGCCGGACGGGCTTACCTGCGGGCCAGCTCGGGCTCAGGCTCAAATCCCCCCACGTCTCCCGTTCGCCGTTCGAGGGGTACTCGTGGAGATGCAACCCGGCCAGATGGCGTACGACCGCGCGAGCACGGTCTTTTCGCCCGACGGACGCCTGTTCCAGGTCGAGTACGCCCTCCAAGCGATCCAGATGGGCGGGACCGCCGTCGCGGTCTCGTACGACGGCGGCATCGTCTTCGTCGCCTACCGGAACCTGCCGGTGAGCTCGCTGGCCGAGGCCGGCTCCATCGAGAAGAGCTTCGCAATCGACACCGGCCTTGGGTGCGTCACCGCCGGGCTCATCGCGGACTCCCGGGTCCTCGTCGAGTTCCTTCGGCTCGAGGCGCAGCGCTACCGGCTCAGCTTCGGCGAATCGATCCCGATCTCGCTGCTGTCCGGCGCGCTCGGCACCCACCTGCAGCAGTTCACGCAGTTCGGGGGCACCCGCCCCTTCGCCGTCTCGATCCTGCTCGGCGGCTTCTCGGGGCGGACCCCCGAGCTCGTCGAGCTCGATCCGAGCGGCGCGACGATCGGCTGGAAGGCCTACGCGATCGGCCGCAACCGCCGGCAGGTCGCCGACTTCCTCGAGGAGAAGCTTCCCGCCCAGCGCAACGAGGAGAGCGCGTTCAAGTTCGCTCTGCAGGCGGTCGCTGAGGGCTCCCCCACTCCGTTCCCAGCCGAGGCGCTCGACGTGGCCTTCCTCGAGCCCGAGACCGATCTCCGGCGGATCCCCACCGCCGAGGTCGCGCGCCGCGCCGCCGGCCTGCCATTCATCGGCACCCCCGAGCGGGGCGGTTCGAAGAAGTCGTAGAGCCCGCTCGGCCGCACCCGCCCTCTGTTCCGGGGGGGTTCAAGTAGCCGCTGCGCCGAAAATGGCGCCATGGCAGCCGCGTCCCGGGCCGGGCTCCCGCCCTGGAAGCACGTTCTCGCGCTCGTGGCGCTCTCTCCCTTCTTCGCCGAGTGGATGACCGGTTCCACACCCCCGGCCGAGGTGCTCAATCCGATCGCCTTCGTGGTGTCGGCCGCCGGCCTCGCCGGAATGTACGGTGGAGGCGTCCTCCTCGTCCGTGAGCTCACGCTCCGCTGGCACAAGGGCTGGGCGACCGTGCTCCTGCTCGGCGCGGCCTACGGCGTTCTCGAAGAGGGCGTCGCGGTGCACACCTTCTTCCAGCCGAGCGGCAGCCCCGTGGGGATCCTCGGCAGCTACGGCCACTGGATGGGGACGAACTGGGTCTGGGACGTCGGTCTTGCCGGTTTCCACAGCGCCGTCAGCATCGCGCTCCCCATCCTGTTCGTCGCGCTGTGGTGGCCCGAACACCGCGAGCGGCGCTTGCTCGACGGTCGGAAGTTCGCCTGGACCGCTCTCGCGTACGTCTGTACCATCCTCTTCTTCGCTGCGATCGCCCCTCACGCCCCCAGCGCGCTCGGGTACGCCGGATGCCTGGTGGCGGTCGGCGGACTCGTGGCGTTGGCGCGGTGGGTGCCCTCCGAACTCCTGCTGGCTCCTCGAGGTGCCGTTCCCCCGCGACCCTGGCGCCTGTTCGGACTCGGAGCGGTCTTCCTGCCCGCCTGGCTCCTCATCGGCCAGCTGGGGGCGCTCTCGGGAATCCCCCCGGCGCTCACCATCGCGCTCGTGCTCGCGGCTTGCGAAGGATCGGTCCTCCTTGGGTACCGTTTTGTCGGTCGGCTGCTCCCGCCCGAGAGCGCCTTCTATTTCCTCGCCGGAACGGTCGGTGCGTTGATGGGCTTCTCGCTCGTCCTGGGCCTAGGCAGCCCGGCGATCGGCACGCTCGTCAACCTACCGATCGCCGGCGCGCTCCTGTGGCTGTTGCACCGACGGATCGCGCACGATCGTCGTACTCTCCCTGCCGCTCCGACCGGCCCTAGCGAAGTGCCGGCCGGCGCGCGGGCGGCCTCGCCCCGTCCCTACTGATCGACCGCCGACCGCTCGGAGATCGGCGGAGCCGCTCGCGGCCGGACCGCGGGGAGCAGCTGCGAGGCGGCGGCGTCCAGTTCGTTCCGCAGTCGGATCGCGCGGCGCCGGCGGTGGTAGCCGACCGCGAACCGGTGGGCCTCGTCGCGGACGGCGCGGAGCAGCAGCATCGGAGGGGAGTTCGGGTTGGCCCGCAGCGGTTCCTTCTCCTCGGGGCGGTAGACCTCCTCCTCCCGCTTGGCGAGCCCGATCGCCGGGATCCGCTCGTCGAGCCGGAGCGCGGCGAGCTCGCCCTCGGCCGCCGCGAGCTGGCCGGCCCCGCCGTCGATCAGCAGGAGATCGGGGAGCGCCTCCTCTTCCGCGAGCTGCCGCGTGTAGCGACGCCTCACCACCTCGGCGATCATCGCAAAATCGTTCGAGCCGGGCACCCCCTTGATCCGGAACCGGCGG
>DASYZY010000061.1:0-2785 GCA_035945735.1 Thermoplasmata archaeon | reverse complement strand
CCAGCTGAGCGGCCACCCGATCCTGGACCTCTGCAGCGGGTTCTGGGGACTGGACCTTCGGCTCGAGGCCGCGCGCAACCTGCGCTCCAACGGCTTCGATGTCGAGGCCGAGCTCTTCCTCTCCGCGTGCCGGACCGGGGCGAAGGTCGTTCAGATCCCGATCCCGTACTCGGACCGCGTGGGCGAGGCCAAGCTCCGGGCGATGCAAGACGGCGCCCGGATCCTCGTCACGATCCTGCGGCAGGCGGATGCCTACTCCGGCCAGCCGCTCAACGCCCGCGCCACCCCCGCGCTGCCCATCCGAGAGGTCCTCGCCGCCTGCTTCGTCCATGGCGGCAACGATGTGGTCGTCGTGGCGGACAAGAGCCGTCGCGCAGAGGCCCAGGAGTTCCTCGATCGCTTCAGTGGTACGCACGTGAGCTCGTCCCTGGTCCTACGACCGGGGCCCCTCAGCGTGGAGGGGGACGTGCCGGTGCTCGAACCGGGCGCCACCCGCCCGGCGATGCTGATCACGCTGCCCACCGCGACCCTGAGCGCGCCCGAACGGGGCCTAGAGACCGAGGTGCTGCTGACCGGCGAGGACGGCTCGATCCACCTCCGTCTGCCCTCCCACCCGGCCCGCTCCGACCCACCGAGCGCCGAACGGACGGCCCACCCGGCGTGGATCTCGCTCTCCGGCGGCTACGCGCTACGCTCGGGCGTGGGTCGTCAGGGACCGGGCCGGGGCTTTGTACGCTCCCGACTGGCCTCACCCGGCGTCTACCAGGAGCTCCAGTACCTCTTCGCCAACGGCCTGCCGGCGACCTTGGTGCCGAGCGCGACGTCCTCCCCCAGCTCGGCCCCGGACCACGGCAAGGTGGGCGTCTTCGAGAAGAGCTTCGAGCCCCGGGTACCCTAACGGGCCATGTCGCCTCCGCCATCCGAGCATTCTCGGTCGGCGCCGGCCGCCGCTCCGCAATCTACTCGTAGCCGGCCCACTCATAGCGGGAGCACCGGGATGGGCGAGCTCTCGCTGTTCGGCACCGATGGCATCCGCGGCGTGGTCGGCGAGCTGTACACGCCCCAGTTCGTCGCCGACATCGGCAGCGCCTTCGCCACCTTCCTCGGTGGCCGCGGCGACGTGCTGATCGGCTGGGACTTCCGATTCACGAGCCCCGGCATCGTCCATCTCCTGGCCGGAACGCTCCAGATGCACGGCCTGGACCCCGTCGAGCTCGGCCCGATGCCGACGCCCTGCCTCCAGTTCAATGTTCGAGAGTGGGGCGCCCGCGCGGGCCTCATGGTGACCGCCTCCCACAACCCCGTCGAGTTCAATGGGATCAAGTTCTGCGCGGCGAAGGGACTGGAGCAGCCGCCGGAGGTCGAGCGCGAGATCGAGCGGATCTACCGCTCCCGCGAGTTCGCCCCCGTGGTCTGGAACCGGTCGGGCGCCATCCGCACCGACGAGCTCGGCCTCGCCCGGTACTGCAAGTCCATCGCTGCGCACGTCGACCGCCCGTCGATCCAGGCCCGGGCGCCCCGCGTCGTGCTCGATTGCGGGAACGGCACGAGCCTGGTGTCGAGCCCGCCGCTGTTCCGCGAGCTGGGGGCCTCGCTCGTGACCCTCAACGCCAACCCGGACGGGGCGTTCCCGGGCCGGCCCTCGGAGCCCAGCGACGAGAACCTGACCGACCTCAAGAAGACCGTGCCGCAGGTCGGGGCCTCCCTCGGCGTGGCCCACGACGGTGACTCCGACCGCGTCTCCTTCGTCGACGAGACCGGCCGCTACATCCCCGGCGAGGTCACGCTCGCGCTCTTCGCCCGCTACATGCTCGCCCGCCACCCCGGGGCGACGATCGTCACCTCGGTCACCAGCTCGAGCTGCGTGGCCGACGTCGTCGCCGCCGACGGCGGCCGCCTCGTGGTCACCCGGTCCGGGTCCCTGCCCGTCGCCATCGGCGTCGAGCAGGAGAACGGGATCTTTGGGGGCGAGGAGAACGGGCACTACTACTGGCCCGAGCACCAGAACGCCCCGGATGGCCCGATGAGCTCGGCGGTGATGCTCGAGCTCCTGGCGCACTCCGATCGGCCGCTGTCGGCGTGGATCGCCGAGCTGCCGAAGTACACCGTCGTGAAGCTCAAGGTGCCCACCCCCCACGACCTCAAGGCCCTGGTCGTGGAGTCGGCACGCCGCGAGCTGGGCGCCGACGCCGAGCGGCTCGTGACGATCGACGGCGTGAAGGCGTTCTTCTCCGACGGCTGGATCCTGGTCCGGCCCTCGGGGACCGAGCCGCTGGTCCGGGTGTTCGCCGAGGCCCGCACCGACGCGCTCGCCCGGCGTCTCGGCAGCCGCGGCACCGAGCTCGTGCGGTCCGTCCTCGAGGAGAGCGGTCGCGCGCCCGAAGCGGCCAAGGCGAAGACGTCGGCGTAGCGGGAGCCCGCTAGCGAACCCCATCCGGGATTCCGCAATTTACGGACCTATCCGCTCCCGCTCGGGTCGGAACTCCTCCCGGTTCGGGCATGGGATTAAGCGCCCGGGCGGGTCATAGGAGTCGCTTGAGTTCCGATGGAGCGCGTGAGCATGGGTCCGCATGCATACGTGCCCCCTCCGCCGAATGACATTAATACCCGGAACGATGAGCGGGGCTCCGTGCCGGGGGAGCCTTCGCTTCGCGAGCAGCAAGGCTTCGAGGCCCTCACCTCGATCGGCAAGGGCTCGATCATCCTGGTCATCGGCACCGTCCTGCTCTTCCTCCTGTCCTTCATCGGACGGGTGTACACCGCGCGGTACCTGAGCCTCGGGGCC
>DASYZY010000060.1:0-1792 GCA_035945735.1 Thermoplasmata archaeon | reverse complement strand
GACGAAGGTGGAGGCGACCTTGTTCTGGACCTGGTCGTAGACCTGCTGGGAGAGGCAGATACCCCCGGGGCTAGCGAGCGGTTCGATGCGGGAGGCGATGTTGACGGCATCGCCCAGCACATCGCCGTTGTCCTCGACCACGTCGCCGACGTGAATGCCGATCCGGATCTGGACCGGCCGGCCCCCGCCCCCGGTGAGCGAGGCCGCCTGGAGCTGGCGCTGCATCTCCAGCGCGCATCGGACCGCCTCCAGCGCGCTGCCGAACTCGACGAGAAAGGCGTCGCCGATGGTCTTGACCTCGCGGCCGTGGAACTTCGCGAAGATCGGTCGCAGGGCGCGGTTGTGCCGCTCCAAGGCCGCGATCGAGCCCTCCTCGTCTTCCTGGACCATCGCCGAATACCCGACCATGTCGGTGAACATGATGGCCGCCAGCCGTCGGGATCCGGGCACGTCCTCGACACCCGCGGTTTCGAGTTAAGGGCTACGCGTTCGCCGGTCGGTTGAGGCGAGCGGGGCGGGTGGGAACCCGGAGCGATCCGCAACCGAAGGGCACCGTCGGACCGGATCTCCGGCGGGGCGCCCAGACCTCGCGCCGGGCGAGGCGAGTCTACTCGGTGAAGGCGCGGTCGGTCGCGCGGAGTCGGCGCACGGTCTCCTGCAGCAGGATCCGGATCGCGTCTGGCTTGTCCGAAAGGAATCCCCAGAACTCCCACCGGGAGATGACCAGGCATCGGGTCGGCGCGATGGCGACCACGTCGGCGGTGCGGGGTTCCTCATCGAGGAGCGCCATCTCGCCGAAGTACTGCGACGGGCCGAGCGATGCCAGGAGCTTCTCCTTCGACCGCACCTCGACCTTCCCCTCGAGGATCAGGAACAGGCCGATCCCCTTCTCCCCCTGGGTGAGGATCTTCTCGCCCGCTCCGAAGCGTCGGTCCTTGGCCCCGGCCGCGAGCTGCCGAAGCACCTTCTCCCCGAGCGAGGCGAAGATCGGCACCTTGCCGAGCATGGCCGTGGCCGATGCGTCCCCGGACTCCGGCATCGAGTGCGCCCGGCGCATGCGCGACTCCCGAATATACCTGTGCGCCCGAGCTCCGGCCCCGGCACCCGCGCCGGAATGCCGACGCTCGCTCGATTCCGTCGGCGAGTCAGGTCAAATACTGAACGCCCCTCGCGGCGCCGTGCCCGATAGCCCGGAAGAGCCGGAGCCGACGCCCGAGGCCGAAGCGGCGCCGGAGCCCGCGCCCACCGTCGAGATCGTCGAGGGGGGCGAGGAGCTCGGCCGGCTGCCGCTCCCCCGGCGCAACCGGGGCGAGATCTTCGGGATTGCGAGCCAGCTCATGGGTGCGGCCCGGATCCGGGTCATGTGCGAGGATTCGGCGAGCCGGATGGGCCGGATCACGGGGAAGATGAAGAAGAAGATGTGGATCCGCGAGGGCGATCTGCTCATCATCCGCCCGTGGGGCTTCCAGGAAGGGAAGGCCGACATCCTCTTCCGGTACAGTCGGACCCAGTCGCAGTACCTCTCGCGGCGCAGCCTTCTCCCGGCCTCGATGGACCTCTTCCAGGACACGGCGGCTCCCGCCGGGACCCCGCCGGCGAGCTGAGCGCCCCGTGCCCCGCGGCCAGATCTCCGGGCGGGAGAGTCGGATCCTCGAGGCCAACGCCTCCGCGCTCGGCGTGTCCGTCGACGAGCTGATGGAGAACGCCGGGCGCGCCGTCGCCGAGGAGGCGGCCCGGCGCGTCGAGGCGCCGGGCGCAGCGGTCGCGGTGATCGCCTCGACCGGGAACAACG
>DASYZY010000059.1:0-2952 GCA_035945735.1 Thermoplasmata archaeon | reverse complement strand
CGTGGGATCGCTCATCGCCGAAGGCCCGCAGCGCCGAGGAGCGAGGGAATAAAGGGCCGTCGTCGACGGGGAAGCCGTATCTTGCGGGTCGCGTGCCCCCACCGATGGGCGGCGGGCCAACCCAGAGCGCATCGCGACTGGAGACGCCCCAGCCTATCCAGCGCGTCCTGCTCGACACCAATGTGCTGCTGCTGCCCTTTGAACGGGCGTTCCCGCTCGCCCGCGCGCTAGCGGAGTGGGTACCGTCCGATCGGATCCGCGTGCCGACGGCGGTACTCGGCGAGCTCGAGCAGCTCGGACGACGGGGCCACGCCGAGTCGGCTCCCGCGCTTCGGCTCGCCCGGACCTTTCACGCCGCACGCAGCCGCGTGGGGGGAGATCGAGGGATCATCGAGCTGGCCCGCCGCACTCGCTCGGTCGTGGCCACCGCCGACCGGCAGCTCCGCGACGAACTACGCCGAGCCGGCATCGGCGTATTGCAGCCCCGGGCCGGCGTCCGCTTGGAGTATGCTCCCCCGGAAGCCCGGGACGGGTTACCGTTAAAGGAGCCCCGCCGCTCGAAGCAGGGTTCCCGTCGGAGATCCGATCGATGAGCGACGAAGACCGGCTCCTGAGCGAGCTACCGCCCGAGTTCGGAAGCGGGGTCATTGGAGTCTGCGACGTCTGCGGGACGCGCCAGGCGGTCATCGTCCTGCAGAAGGAGCGGTTCCAGCTCTGCGTCCTCGACTTCCTGAACAAGAGCTGGCTCGAGTCGAAGGCGAAGCCCGGTCGACCGCTGCCGCCGTACCGGAGCGAGCGGGTGTGGTACCCGACCGAGTTCGCCTCCTCCGGACGGGCGCCGGCGATCCGTCTCGCGCCGACCAAGGAGGTCCGCCGGCCGGCCGTGCTCCTCACCCCCGACGTGTACGGCCTCACCACCACGCTCCTGGACGCCGGCATCCGCTGCGCGCGCGCCGGCTTCGAGGTCCTCCTCCCCGACCTGACCAAGACCGACGGGCTATCGCCGGCCGACCACCTCTCGTTGCGGACCGACCTGCAGTTCCGGGGCGGCGTTCGACTCGAGTCGCCCCGGGTGCGGCGGCTGGTGGGCCTGTACGGCGATGCGCTTCGATCGCTCCGCGGCTTCCCGCTCGTCGATCCGGAGAAGGTCGCGCTGTTCGGCGCGTACTACGGCGCCGCGTTCGCGCTCGCCCTCGCCGGCGAAGACCGCCGCGTCGCCGCGGTCGCGCTCGCGAGCCCGGTGGCGGTCCGGCCGGCGGAGTTCCTGCGGCTCGTCAGCGTGCCCGTGCTCCTGCTCGGGGGCGGCGCGGACCGGCCTACCTCGAAGCTGGTCGAGGCGTGGACGCCCATCCTCACCGGAGCGCAGACGCCGTTCGAGACGCAGCTCGAATCCGGCGTCGGCGCTCGCTACCTCGCGCGCGACCTCTCGGGGTACGACCTCGCCTCCGCCGAGCGCTCCTGGCATCGGCTCCTCGAGTTCTACGGACGACAGCTTCGGCCCCCGCCCCCCAAGCCGCCGGCTCCGCCCCACGTCGTGAACGCCCCCGCGGCCTCCCCACCCCCGGCGGCGCCGAAGCCGGCAGCCGCTCCCGCGGCGTCTGCGGTCGCACCGGCCGCTCCGGCCCCGGTCTGACCGGCGCTCCCGGCGCTCGCTCGCCGTCGGCGGGCCGCCCGTCTACGAACCTTTAAAGTGGCCGACCTCGTGAGATGGCTCGCGCGGGGATGGCCCAGCCCGGCAAGGCGCTGGATTGCTAATCCAGTGGTGGTTTCACCTCGGGGGTTCAAAGGGAGGCCGGGCCGAACCGACCTCCGGAAGCTCCCCCTCCCCGCGTTACCGCTGGACGCCCGGCTCCTTCGGGCGGGAGGCCGGTTCGGCGTCCACCACGACGTACTGCTCGCCGTCGCGCACCACGCCGACGGTGTCGCCGGCTTCGGGGAGCGCTCCCCTCACGACGGCAAGGATCCGCATCCCCTCCGCGGCTTCGAGCAGGGCGAGGCGGTGGGGCGACTCGAACCCGGCGGGCGGGACCGAAAGCTCGGTCGCCGAGAGAACCGTGCCCCGCGCGGGGATCCGCTGGGGCCCGACCTCCTCACTGCCGCAGCGCGGGCAGCGGCCGGGTCGGGGAAGGAAGCGGCTGTGACAGCTCCGGCAGCCGCTCACCAGGAGGCCGGCGGGCTGGCTCATCCCGCACCTCCATCTCCGCGTCCGAGGAGCGTCACGAACACATGGGCGCCGAGACCGCCGATCGACTGGGCGAGGCCCACCGCCGGTGGCTGCGGGAGCGCGAGCGAGCCGGCCTCGCCTCGGAGCTGGCGGGCCACCTCGCTGATCTGCAGGAGGCCGGACGCCCCGACCGGGTGGCCGCGGCCGAGCAGCCCGCCCGACGGGTTCACCGGGAACCGGCCGCCGGGGGCCGTGGAACCGTCGAGGAACCACCGGCCGGCCTCGCCGGCCCCGCAAAAGCCGAGATCCTCCAGGTCCAGCAGCGCGAACGGCGCGAACGCATCGTGGAGCTCGGCGAAGCCGATCTCCTTGCGCGTCAGGTGCGCCGATTCGTAGGCGCGCTGGGCCGCCGTCCGGGTGGCCTTGAAGCTGGTCACCTCGCTCCGGTCGGCGAGCGCCAGCGCATCGAGCCCCTGGCCCAGGCCGAGCACCGTCGCCGGACCGCTCCCCCGCTCGAGGACGACGGCGGCCGCGCCGTCGGAGATCGCCGAGCAGTGCAGGAGCCGGAGCGGCGTGGCGATGCTGCGGCTCGCTCGCACCTCCTCGACCGACACCGGCGTGGGGAACTGCGCGTTGGGATTGCCCTGCGCCGACCGGCGGAACTGGACGGCCACGGCGTCGAACGCGGCCGGGTCCACCTGGTAGCGGAGCGCGTACCGCTGGGCGACGAGGGCCGCCAGCGCCGGCATCGAGGCGCCGGCGGCCTGCTCCGACGGCGCGAGGGAGTG
>DASYZY010000058.1:0-6706 GCA_035945735.1 Thermoplasmata archaeon | reverse complement strand
TGGTCGTCGACGAGGCCCACAACCTCCCCGAGTATCTCCGGGAGCTGGCGAGCGTCACGCTCCCGCGCGAGGCGATCCGCCGGGCGCGCGAGGAGCTGCGCTCGCGCGGGGACATCCCGTTCCCCGACGAGGGCTCCGGCGCGGAGCTGCTCCGGACGGTCGAGGACGTCTTCGACGGGCTCCTCGCCGAGTTCGCTCCAGAAGACGACGGCCTGCTGCCTCCCCACGCGCTCGAGGAACGGCTGCTCAGCGAGCGTGGGGGCACTTCGCAACGGCTCATCGCTGAGCTCGACGCGCTGCGCCGCTGGGGCGAAGTGCTCCGCGACGAGCGGCGGAAGGCGCGGCAGCTTCCCCGCAGTGCCGTGCACTCGGTCGCGCGCTCGCTGCTCGCCTGGCCGGAGCTGGAAGCGCCCGAGTTCGTGCAGCTCATCACCCGGGAGCCCCGCCCCGCCCTCGAGGCCAGCGCGCTCGACGCCCGCTCCATGGCGGCTCCGGTCGCCGAGTGCCATCTGTCGGTGCATCTGTCCGGTACCCTGCGTCCCCTCGAGGAGTACCGCGACTCCCTCGGACTCGAGCCGGAGGTGCCCGGGCTCGTCCTCCCCAGCCCCTTTCCCCCGGAGCATCGGCGGCTGTACTACGCGGCCGACGTCACGAGTCGCTACGAGGAGCTCTCGACCGATCCCGAGGCGATCCCCCGGCTCGCCCGGCGGCTGGCCGGCATCCTCGCCGAGCTCCCCGTCCGCACGGCCGCCTTCTTTCCGAGCTTCGCCCTGCTGGAAGCGGTCCTAGGGGCCGGGCTCGCCCGGGCGCTCCCGTCGGGAGCGGTGATCGAGTCGCGCACCGCTCGCTTCGAGGAGCTCTGGCGCGCTGTCGAGGGGTTCAAGCGGGGCCCGTCCGGCGGCGTGCTGCTCGGCGTCGCCGGCGGCCGGATCGCCGAGGGGATCGATTTCCCGGACGACGAGCTCGAGGCCGTGATCCTGGTGGGGATCCCGTTCCCGCGTCCGACGGCCCGCCGGGAGGCGCTCCGACGCTACTTCGATGCCCGCGGAGGCCGCGGCTGGGAGTACACCGTGACCGGCCCGGCGCAACGATCGATGCTCCAGGCGCTCGGCCGTCTGATCCGCAGCGAGAACGACCGGGGCATCGGCATCGTGCTCGACCACCGGGCAAGCCAGTTCGCCTCGGCCCTGCCGGGGCTGTCGCCGCTGCCGAAGCTGGCGCCGGTCGTCCGGAGCTTCTTCGGCCGACTAGGCGATGCGCCGTCGGCGGGACGGCGGCCGGTCGCGACCCACAACCGATAAGTGGCCTTTCCCGCCCTCGCGCCGGCGTGATCATCACCCGAACCCCGCTCCGGGTGAGCTTCGGCGGCGGCGGGACCGACCTGCCGAGCTTCTACCGCGAGTACGGCGGGGGGGCCGTGGTGAGCGCGGCCATCGACCGGTACGTCCACGTCCTCGTGAACGACAAGTTCGACGCCGCGATCCGCGTGGCCTACTCGCGCACCGAGAACGTGGAAAACCTCGAGGAGCTCCAGCACGAGCTCGTGCGCGAGGCGATGCGCACCGCCGGCGTCCCGGGCGGGGTCGAGGTGCACACGATCGCCGACATC
This sequence comes from Thermoplasmata archaeon, assembly GCA_035945735.1. Classification (GTDB taxonomy): domain Archaea; phylum Thermoplasmatota; class Thermoplasmata; order Lutacidiplasmatales; family UBA184; genus JAKIVR01. The sequence goes on along the minus strand of DASYZY010000058.1, from coordinate 5,097 downwards.
CCCTCCGAGGGCACCGGGCTCGGCTCCTCCTCCTCCGTCACGGTGGGCTTGCTCAACGCCTTCCACGCCTACCGGGGCACCCTCAAGGGGCCGGCCGAGCTCGCCGAGGAGGCCTGCGCGATCGAGATCGACCGCCTCCATGGTACGCTCGGCAAGCAGGACCAGTACGCGGCGGCCTTCGGGGGGGTCCAGTTCTTCGAGTTCCTGCCCGACGACACCGTGCGCGTGGCCCCCCTGCCGCTCACGACGCGCGACAAGGAGCGGCTCGCGAGCCATCTCTCGCTCTACTACTCCGGGATCACCCGGCAGGCCCAGGGGATCCTCAAGCGCATGGAGGCGCGCACCGAGGAGAACCAGGAGTCCTTGCTCGCCATGCGCGAGCTGGCCCGACGCACCCGAGACGCGATCCTCGCCAGCGACTGGCCGCGGCTCGGCGCGCTGCTCGACGAGGGCTGGCGGCTCAAGCGCGCGCTGTCCAGCGGCATCACCACCGAGCAGATCGATGCCGCCTACGCCCGCGCGCGGGAGGCCGGGGCCTGGGGCGGCAAGATCACGGGGGCCGGCGGCGGCGGTTTCCTCCTCGTGGCGCATCCGCCCGAGCAGAGCGCTCAAGTAGAACACGCCCTCTCGCCCTGGCGGAAGGTCCCGGTGCGCTTCTCCGCCGAGGGCTCCCGGATCCTCTTCGTGGGACGGTGACTCGCGTGGCGTCGCCGGTCGAGCGCTACGTCGAGCGCTACGTCGAGGAGTCGTGCGACGCGCTCCGCGACCCGTACCTCGGGCGCGCGATCGCCGCGATCGTGCCGATCCTGCTCCGAGCCCGCGCCGACGACCGCACGATCTTCTTCGCCGGCAACGGCGGCAGCGCCTCCACCGCGAGCCACTTCGTCGTGGACATCGGCAAGGCGACGATCCGGGGCGAAGGCAAGCGCTTCCGCTGCGTGGGGCTCGTCGACAACGTGGAGACCCTGACCGCCTGGGCCAACGACAGCACCTACAGCCGGGTCTTCTCCGAGCAGCTCCGCAACCTGGCGCAGAAAGGCGACGTGCTGTTTGCCATCAGCGGCTCCGGCAACTCGCCGAACGTCACCGAGGCCGTCACCGTGGCGCGGGCGATGGGGCTCGCGACCATAGGCCTCACGGGGTTGGGCGGCGGGAAGCTCAAGGGCCTGGTCGACGTGCCCGTGGTGGTCCCCTCGCCGAGCATGCAGCACACCGAGGACGTGCACCTGCTCATCTGCCACCTCCTCACGGCGTACCTCCGCGACGAGGGCCCCGAGCCGCCGTCCGCATGAGCATCCGCGTCCGCGATTACATGGTGCTCGAGGTCGAGCATTTCCAGGAGTCCACGACCGTCGGCGAGGCGATCGAGAAGCTGATGCGCAGCCGTCACCACGGCCTCCCCGTCGTCGACGGGGAACGGCGGCTCGTCGGCTTCGTGAGCGCCAAGGAGCTGCTGCGCCACTCGGCCGACCGCTCGACCCCGCTGTCCGCCATCATCCGGCCCGGCACCTACACCGCCACGCCGGAGATGGCGCTGGACGACGTCGCCCGGATCATGTTCCGGTTCGGCCTGCGCGACCTGCCCATCGTGGACGAGGCCGGCCGCCTCTGCGGGATCGTCTCCAATCTCGACATCGTCCGCTCGCACTTCGAGCGGGCCAGCCCGGCGAAGGCCGAGACGCTCCGGCACCTGCTCTCCGAGCGGTACCAGCTCCCGTTCAGCTTCCGACGGGGCCTCGTGCCGATCGCCCGGCTGACCCCCACGCAATGGAAGGTGTTCGAGGACGAGCTCGAGGGCCGGCGCTACGAGCTGGAACGGGGCTTCGCCGAGCCGGTCCTCGTCGTCCAGAAGGGGGAGCAGTGGATCCTCGTCGACGGCCACCACCGCGCGCTGGCCGCGCGCGAGATGGGGCTCACCCAGCTCCAGGCGTTCATCCTCACCTGCGAAAAGCCGCTGGAGTTCGCCCAGCAGGAGACCGGCTTCGAGCGGGCGAGCCGCGAGCACCACCTCCACCGCCTCGAGGACGTCGCGATCGACCGCACGAGCCACCATCCGCTGATCGAGGTGACCACCCAGCTCCTCCGGCGCTTCGAGCCGGAGGAGGAACGGCCGGTGCCGAGCTCGCACGAGCCGTAGTCCGCCGATTCGTACAGAGCCGATAAGAACCGAACCTCGGTCCAAGCGCGCCCGTGAGGCCAACGGTGGACCGGCCGGCGCTGCGCGGGAGCCTTCGCCGGAGCGCCATGGCCTTCGGCGTGCTCGCGCTCCTCCTCCTCGCCGTCGGGCTGCCGCTGGCCGCCCCCATCGTGCGGGCCGAACAGCGGGGCGCCGCGCTGGAGACGGAGTTCGGCCGGCCGGCCGCCCCGCCGCCTCCGGTGACCTACTCCCTGAACCTCACCGACGCGCCCTCGTTCCTGCCGAGCGCGCTCGCCGGCGCCGCCCCCGGCGCCGCGGTGAGCGTGCATCTCTCCAACAAGGGCGGCTACCTCCACTCCTTCGTGCTCGTCAAGACCCCGAACCTAGTCCTGAACCGGAGCTGGAGCCCGGCCCAGCTCGACGCGTACTTCGCGGCGAACGGATCGCTCGCCAACGTCTCGCTCGCCGGCGGCGCGTCGGCCACCGCGAACTTCACGCTGCCGACGACGCTCGGGGCGAGCTACGAGTTCGTCTCGACCGTCCCGTACCAGTTCCAGGCGGGCATGCTCGGCTACCTCAACACGACCGCCGGTCCGGGCGTGCAGCTCACGGAGCAGACCAGCGACCACCTGCAGTTCCTGCCCAACCAGCTGGTCGTGAACGCGACCCACTACCCCATCGTGGTGGATGTCCAGATCACCAACGGCGGCAGCGATTCGCACACCTGGACGCTCGCCCCCCAGGCGAACGTCTTCCCCACCGCCGAGAACTTCTCCACCTACCTCAAGGTCCACGCGCCGCTCGCCAACGCGCCGCTCAGCGGCCCCGGCGCTGTCGTGTGGGCCAACTTCACGATCCCGCAGCCGGGGGAGTACGAGTACTTCTGTACCATCAGCGGCCACTTCCTCGGCGGCATGAACGGGACCCTGTTCGTCGGGGTCCAGCCGCCCGCCCTCGCGGCCCTGCCCAGCACGGCCATCGTCCAGATCTACGTGCTCGCCGGCGCCGGCTCGCTCCTGGCGGTCGGCGTGGTCCTGGCCTTCGCCAGCACCTGGATGGGTCGCTTCCCGCCCCGGGTCTCCGGCCACCACTAGGCCCGGGGGCCCCGCGACGGGCGCGAGCGCGCCTACGTCACGACGAGGTAGGCGCGCATGGTGCCGTGGAAGCTGCCGCAGAACTCGGTGCACTGGATCAGGAACTCGGTCCCGGCGGCGGCGTTCGGCACATTGAACGCGAAGTAGTTCACCCGCCCGGGGATCGCGTCGATCCGCACGCCGAGGCCCGGTATGTTGAAGGAATGGATCACGTCGTTGGAGGTGACGTTCACCTGCACCGACTCTCCGGGGCTCGCCCAGAGGGCGCCGCCCGTGGTCTTCTGGGTCGCGGCATCGTAGCTCACGCTGAAGTCCGAGTGGTTGGCCGGGTAGTAGAACTCCCAGTACCACTGGTGGCCGGTGACATCGACGTACTCACCGGGGTGGCTCGGGAGGGCATCCACTTGGTTGAGCAGGATCGTGGAGTAGACGCCGACGCCGGCGATCAGCGCGACGACGGCGAGCGTCCAGATGACCTCGTACTTGTTAACCATAGTTCCGCCTCTTCGTCGACGGATCGCGGAAGCGCCAGGCGGCGTAGGCCATGATCGCGTAGGTGATGAACGCGCCCGCGGCCGAGATGGCGATCAGCACCCAGACGAGCGGGGAGATCTGTTGGATGGGAGTCTGGGAGGCGTGGAGCGGGAGCAGTCCGGCGGCGCCGGCCCCGAGCGCTAGGCGACTCCGAAGCTCGATGGGCACGCCGGTCGATGGACGGCGCTCGGTACATATTCCCGGCGTACGTACCGGGCCCGCGGGTGGCGCGCGGAGACGCCGGCCGCGATACGTACCAAACGCCTTTCAACTGAACGGCTCGTAGAGCGCCGCCAGCGAGGCAGTTCGCGAATGCGGTACGGGATCACCCGGGCGGTCGCCGCCCTCACCGCCATCTTGCTCGTCGCCGCCTTGCCGCTCGCCGCGGCCCTCGAGCCTCATGCCAACGCGCCCGAGACCGGCTATCGGGGCCACGGGCTCGACAGCCTGGCGATCACCGTGGGCGATAACTTCGCGTTCACCCCCGACACGCTCGAGGCCGCGGCCCCCGGCGACAACGTGACCATCACCGTCACCGAGCTCGGGACGACGAACCACACGTTCACTCTCTCGTCGGTCGCCAACTACAGCTTCCCCACCTCCGACGGGGCGACCGAGCTCCAGACCTACTTCGCGGCGCATCCGCCGCTGGTCAACCTCACGATCAGCGGTACGACCGGCTTCAAGGCCAGTGCGACGTTCAAGGCCCCGGCCCTCGGCGTCTACGAGTACGTCTGCCTCGAGCCCTCGCACTTCTCGTCGGGGATGTTCGGCTTCTTCGGCTCGGGCGTCGCCCCGAGCGGCCCGGCCGGGCCGGGCCAGCCGGTCGGCGTGTACATCATCGCCGGCGTTATCGTCACCTTGGTGGTGCTCGCGCTCGTGCTGGGCTTCGTGGTGGGCAAGCGCGAGGGCAGCACGCAGGTGATGCCGCCGGAGCGGCTCGGCTACCCCGAGCCCGAGGCCCCCCAGCCCCCCACGGCCCGCCCGCCTCACTAGCCCCTCGGCCATCGTCCGGGCCGCCCGGAACCTACTACAGCCGTAGTAGGTTCTCCGAGGAACTTATATGTTAGAACGAGTTCGAACCTACGAGCCTCGTAAGAGGTTCGTAACCACCATGGCATACTCGAGCCCCAGCCGGGAACGGCGCATCCTGAAGGCCGGACACTCGTCCATCGCCGTGACCCTGCCCAAGCCCTGGGCCGAGGCGATGAACCTCCGACCCGGCGACATCGTCGTGTTCGACCAGCACAACGACGGCTCGCTCTTCCTCAAACCCGCCCCGACGATCGGCGCCGCGGCCGCCGGCGTGCCCTTCCTGCTCCAGGCGCGCTC
>DASYZY010000057.1:0-1864 GCA_035945735.1 Thermoplasmata archaeon | reverse complement strand
GCCCCGGGACGCGCTTCGGCCTCGGGCACCGAGGAGTTCACCCGCCGCTCCCGGGAGCGCGGCGTGGCCGCCGGTCATTTTCGACTCGTTTCGTCCGGTCTGCAGCTCTCGTCGATCGGCCTGGGCACCTACCTCGGCGCGACCAACGGCCCGACCGATCTCGCCGTGACCGAGGCCGCGCGGATGGCGGTCGCTTCGGGCCGCCTGAACGTGCTCGATACCGCGATCAACTACCGCGGTCAGCGGGCCGAACGCAGCCTGGGTCGGGCCGCCCAACTGCTACGGGAGGCCGGAGTCGCGCGCGAACAGTTGTTCATCGCCACGAAGGCCGGCTACCTGGCGCCGGACAGTGAGTCGGGCCTCGCCCCGGCGAGCTGGGTCCGGCAGGAGCTGCTCGACCGGCGCGTCCTCCGGCCGAGCGAGATCGTCGATGGAAGCCACGCCATGGCGCCGGCGTACCTGCGCGATCAGGTTCGGCGGAGCCGAGCGAACCTCGGCCTCGACACGATCGACCTGCTCTACCTCCACAACTCGGCCGAGTCGCAGCTCCCCTGGGTCGGCCGCGACGAGTTCACCCTACGACTGGGCGCGGCGTTCGGTGAGCTCGAAGCGATGCGAAAGGAAGGGTGGATCGCGTCGTACGGCCTCGCCACCTGGGACAGCCTCCGCTCCTCTCGCTCCGACGCGGGCCACCTCGAGCTCGAGGCCGCGCTGGCCGCGGCCCACGCGGCCGGGGGCGGGGAGCACGGGCTCCGCTACCTGCAGTTCCCGTTCAACGCCGCCATGCCCGAGGCTGCCGCGATCCGCTCCCAGCGGGTACAGGGGAGGCCCTGCACGCTCTTCGAGGCCGCCGGGCTCCTGGGGCTCGCCTGCTTCACGAGCGTACCGCTTCTCCAGGGGCGGCTGCTCGAAGGAGCCTCGCCCGAGCCCGAGCTGTCCAGCGCGCAGTGGGCGATCCAGTTCGCTCGCTCGGCGCCGGGGACGGTCGGGCCGCTGGTCGGAATGAAGCGCGTGGAGCACCTGGGCGAGAACCTCACGGTAGCGGAGCGGGAGCCGTGGGGGCCGGAAGAGTTCCGGGGCCGGTTGCAAGACGTGGCCGGTCGGGCCCCGCCGGGACGCTAGTCGGCTCCGCACTGCCGCCTCGCGGCTCTTCAGCCTCGAGCCGGGAGCTGCCCTCGACCTTCCGCACGAGCACGACGTGGTCGGCGATCGCTTCCAGCTGCCGCTCGTGCGAGACCAGGAGGAGCTGGGGGGCCGCGAGCGAGGCAAGGAGCTCCCCTAGGCGGAGCACCTGCTCGGGGGAGAAGCCGTCGGTCGGTTCGTCGAGAATGAGGGTGTCGAGCTTGAGCCGTCCTGAGCCCCGCACCATCGCCCCCATCGCGAGCCGGTAGGCGAGTGCGAGCGCGGTTCGCTCCCCGCCGGACAGCGCTTCGGCCGGTGTGCTCTCGCCTTCGAGCTCCACCTCCGGAGTGAAGGCCGCGTCGCATCGGGCCAGAAGCGTGGGATCGTCGATCAGGCGCGAAAAGTACTGGGAGAGCAGCCGCGTGAACTCCGCGTGCGCCCGGGCGAGCCGGCGGCGCTCCAGCTCGATCAGCCCCTGGCGGAACTCTCCCTTGACCCACTGAGCCCGGCTCCGTTCGGCGCGTGCCGAGGCGCGCCACTCCTCCCGCTCGCGAAGTCGTTCGGCGGACTCCTCGAGCTGCTTGCGCGTCGACTCTTCGCCCTGTCGCGCTCGAGCGAGCTGGGCCAGCGACGCCTCCAGCGCGCTCCGCATCGTCGACAGCTGGCCCCGGTGCGCCCGAAGCTCCTCCTCGAGCGCCGGCAACCCCGCCAACCGGCGGGACAGGTCGTCCCCTTCGACGGT
>DASYZY010000056.1:0-2938 GCA_035945735.1 Thermoplasmata archaeon | reverse complement strand
CGGCTTCCCCTGTCCGCGCCTCGGGGCGCGATGGACTCGCCTCCCCGGCCCCTGGTCCCGCCTCCCCTCGACGGGGCTCGCGTCGAGCCCGATGCGGCGGTCGCGGCGCGCCTGGCCGGAGCCGGGGGTGAGGCACGGACCGTCCGCTCGGTGTGGGTGAGCGACCTGCTCGACCCGCGGATCGCCTACTACCGGGCCATCTCGCCGGTCGAGCCGAGCCCGGACGTGATCGCCCGACGGGAGAGCGGACGGGAGGCGCACGACCGGGTCGAGCGGCGCTTGGCCGCCCCGGAGCACCGGGAGATACGGGTCGGCGCCGACGGGATCGTCGGTCGGATCGACCTCCTGTACGACCGGCCCACGGAGCTCAAATCGACCGCGAAGCTCCTCGAGCCCGCCGAGCTTCCGCGTCTGCGGCCCTCGTACGTGGAGCAGCTCGCCGCGTACTGCGCGCTGCTCGAGCGCCCGACCGGGCGGCTGCTGCTCGTGCGGGATGCGACCGGCGGCACGGCGGATCTACGGGTGGGCGACGCCGAGTTCTCGGACCTTCCCGGGCTTCGACGGGAGCTCCTCACCGCCGCCGAGGCGCTGCGGCAGGCCATCCGGGACCGGAACCCCGACCCGCTGGCCCGATGCGCCTGGTTCGGCCGCGGGTGCGAGTACCAGGAGGCTGGGGTCTGTCATTGCACCGGACAGGAGCCCTCTCCGCCGGGCCCGGGTGTTCGACGGCTGATCCACCTCGAAAGGAACTTGGAGCTCGAACACCGGGTCGCGGAGCAGCTGGCGGCGCCGCCACCGGATCCGTCGACCGAGCCGATCGGGAAGTACAACGACCTGCTCTATCCCCGTCAGACCTTCTTCGAGCGGACAGGTGCGCCCCGACGGCCCGGCGCGCCCTTCTCGGGCGGCCCGCTGTGGCGCGAGCTCCGCGATGTGGTGGAGAGCGAACTGGCGTCCGAGCTCGATGAGCGGGGTTCGACCTCGGGCGAGCCGAGGGAGCCGGTGGCCTGTTTCCGCGGAGAGCCGTACCTGCTCAAGACGTCGCGGAGCCGCTGGAGGACCTTGCCCGAGCAGGTGCCCCTCCGGTCGCCCCACTACCTGCTCGACCTCGCCCTCCGCGCCGGAGCGCTTCGGGTGGAGGGCGGATGGATCTTCCTCGCCCGGGAACGTCCGGAGCCGGGCGCCCCCCGGATCGAGGCGCTGCACGTCCGGTTCTCCGAAGCCCCCCGGCTCGCGGTCTGGCTAGATGGCCAGGTGAGTGCGCTCCATGCCGCCGTGCGAGAGGGGGATCCCTCGAGGCTCCCGGCGTGCCCGGAGTGGAGGTTCGAGGAGTGCCCCTACCGAGACTTCTGCGGCGATCCGCAGGGGAGGGCGGCGCCGTCTCGGCCGCCAGAGCCCAGCGCCCGCGACTCCTAGGGGCGACGGCCGGCCCACCAACGGAACAACAGCGCGGTCCGCTCCGGCTCGAATCCGAGCGAGCGGTAGAGCTCCCGCGCGGGAACGTTGGCCGCGGTCACCCACAGGCGAACCGAACTGTATCCGAGCGCCAGCAGCGCGCGCATGCCCCGGCCGAGCATCGCTCCGGCGATGCCCCGGCGCCGGTACCCCGGGTCCACGGCGAGGTCGGCGAAGCTCGCCACCCGGGCGTTCTCCTCGGTCGTGAGCAGGAAGCCGGCGAGCGCGTTCTCCAACAGGACCACCGTCGACGCCTCGGGCAGGAACCGTCCGAGCTCGCCGTCGAGGATCCGTTCCAGCACGCGCTGATTGCCTCCCGGTGAGTCGGCGACGAGGGCCTCGTCCGGACCCCCTTGGAACGCGCGCCGGTCGAGCTGGTCCAGCGCATCCACCGGAGCGGAGCCCACCGGAAGGAATTCGTAGCCCTCGGGGAGCTTCGGTGCCACGGGAGGCGCGTCGAGGGAGAGCGGCCGGATCAGGCCGAAGCGCTCGACGATCTCGAACCCGGGTCGCGTCCCGAGCTGGTCGGCAAGGCGTCGCTCCTCCGCCATGGCGAGCCCGGTCGACCCGAAGTCGGCGCGGTGCACGTCCGGGCCCAGCGCCGAGACGGCGTGCAGCAGGAGTCGCAGGGCGAGCCCGACCCGGTCGTCGGGGGATTCGATGTGGAGGTGGCCGTAGGCCCGGCTGGCCCGACGGGACACGACCACGAGGCCGGCCCACTGGTCACCCTGGCGCGCCACCCACCCGTCGATCTCCCCGGTGCGCAGCCGCTCGGCCGCCAGCTCGGGCCAGCCCGGGGCGAGGGGTTCCCCCCGCTCGGCGAGCCGGGTCCGAAGCCGTGCCGTGAGCTCGACGAGCTCATGGGCCGGCACCTCTCGAGCCGGCTGGAGCTGCGCCTCGGCCCGCTGCATGTCGAGCCTACAGCGGCGCGGCCTCGCGCTGGAGGATCTGCGCGATGTCGGGAGCCACCGAGACCTTGTCGGCCGGATTATCGAGGGTGTCGGTCGAGTACAGGTGGTCGCAGACCGCCTTGATCCGCTCGAAGGCGTCCCGCAGGAACAGGCCGTGGGTGCATGCGGCCACGATCGTGGCCACTTTCTCCCGTTGGAGCAGGCGCGCGGCCTCGACGATGGTCCCGCCCGTGGAGATGACATCGTCGAGGATGGCGACGTGCCGACCGGCGAGCGGTGGGACGCCGCTCGCCGGCAGCGTGAGCTCGACGTGGTCGGAGTCGATCCGCTTCTTCTCGAGCGCGATCCAGGGCTTGCCCAGGATGTCGGCCATCCGGCGCACCCGGTCGACGCCGCCCTTGTCCGGCGAGACCAGGAGGTCGACGGTCCGCTCGCGGAGTACCCGGGCGATGGCCGGGACGCCCGTGGCCTCAAACGCGGGCTTGGAGAAGGAGCGCAACGTCTCGGTGGAGTGCAGGTCGACCGTGATCACGGCATCGGCGGCGAGCTCGACGTGATGGGCGAGCGCGCGG
>DASYZY010000055.1:0-1966 GCA_035945735.1 Thermoplasmata archaeon | reverse complement strand
CCAAGGAGAACCCGGTCGGTCTGACCCGCTCCCCCCCGGCGGCCGCCAACGCTACCCGCACCCTGCCCGCCCCTGCCGCAGCGGCGCGCGCCGGTCCTGCGGCGGCACCTCCCGCCTCCGGCGGGAGCCTGCTCCGGCTCGACGTCCCGTTCGACCCGGACGAGTTCGCGCGGCAGCTGGGGGAGAGCCGGATCCAGGTCGATGTGCCCCGCGACGCGCTCGCGGAGGTGCTGCGCCGCGTGGCCGACTTCATGGGCTTCGGCATCTACGTGTACGAGATTCGGATCGCCCCGGCGCCCGGCGAGCAGCTCCAGTCCTTCCGGGTCGAGCTGACCCGGGTCGATTATTCGGCGCGGGACAAGCGGTGGGGGCCCTTCGAGGAGCGGGGGCGCTCCGATTCGCCGTTCGGGCCGGGTTCGACCGGCGAGCGCCGTACCTAGCCTCCGGCCCCGTTTTGTACGCCGCGCGGCCTGCCGCGCCGATGGAGACCGAGAGCGGCGGGGACGCGGGGCACCTGCGGGTCGAACTGGAGGCGCTCCGGCGGGAGGTCGCCGACCTCCATGCGGAGCAGCGGGCGATGGCCAAGGGGATCGAGCAGCTCAACGAGACCTTCCGCGCCCTCGCGCTCCACCTCGGCATCGCCGCCGAGCCGTACCGTTCTCGCGCCCAGAGCTCGAGCCGCAAGGACCTCCCGGGCTTCGCCTAGGCCCGGCGGCGCGGACCGACTCGCAGCTCCATCGGCCCCCCTGTGACGATCACCTACTCCGTCGTCAACCTCCAAGCCGAGACGCACCGCGTCGGCTTTCGGATGGAGCTCGAGGCCTCCGCCGACGGGCCCACCGAGCTCGTCCTCCCGACGTGGGTGCCGGGGTCGTACGAGATCCGGGAGAGCGCGCGAGAGCTTCGGGAGCTGACCGCCCACCGCTCCACCGGCGGAAACCCCCTGCCCGTGGAACGGGTGGCCAAGAACCGATGGCGGATCGAAGCGCCCCCCGGCACGCCGGTGACGGTCGACTACACCGTGTACGCCCACGATCTGCTCGACGACGGCCTCGAGGCCACCACCGAGCACCTGTTCCTCAACTCCGGGCGCTGCTTTCCCTGCGTTGACGGCCGTCGGAAGGAGCCGGTCGAGCTCACGCTCCACCTCCCCCACGACTGGACCGCCTACGCCGAGCTCCCTCGGGTCGCCGAACACCCGGTCCGCTTCCGCGCCATGGACTACGACGAGCTGCTCGACACGCCCGTCGACTGCGGGCGTCCGACGACCTTCGAGATCCGACCGCAGGGCATCCCGCACCGGGTCCTGATCTGCGGCGCCCCCGGCAACTACGAACTGCATCGGCTCGAGGAGGACCTGGACAAGATCGTCACCGCGGCCATCGCCTACATGGACGGCTCGCCGCTGCGCTCGTTCACCTTCTTCTACCACCTGACCGACGGACCCCGCAGCGGGCTCGAGCACCGCGCCTCGACCTCGATCATCGCGAACCGGCTCATGTTCCAGCCGCGCGAATCCTACGAGGAGTTCCTCTCGGTCTCGGCCCACGAGTACTTCCACCTGTACAACGTGAAGCGGATTCGCCCCCAGCTCCTGATCGATCCGCCGCTCGACACCGAGGTCTACTCCCGCCTCCTGTGGCTCATGGAGGGGACCACCGACTACGTGGCCCTCCTGCTGCTCCGTCGCGCCGGCCTCGACACGCCGCTCCGGACCCGGGAACGGCTCGCCGAGCGGGTCCGCCAGTACCGGCTCATACCGGGCCGCCTGGCCCGGAGCCTCGAGGAGGCCTCGCTGCTGTCCTGGATCGACCTCTACCACCCGTACGAGGAGTCGCGCAACCAGTCGGTCTCCTACTACACCAAGGGGCAGCTCGTCTCCTGGTGCGTCGACCTCGAGATACTGAGCCGGAGCGGCGCGACGCGCTCGCTCCAGGACGTGATGCGCTACCTGTGGCGGGAGTAC
>DASYZY010000054.1:0-1650 GCA_035945735.1 Thermoplasmata archaeon | reverse complement strand
GAGGCCTCGGTCTCGGCGAGTACCTGGGCGAGGAACCCCGGCCAGAGCCGTCGGCGCCGCCGCGGCGCCTCCTCCCGAGCGCCCAGGTGCTCGAAGAGCTGGTCGCCCGCGCCCGGACCTGGCAGTCTTGGGGGGTGCCGGCGCTCGCCCTCCGCTTCTTCCGCCAGGCTTCGACGCTCAAGCCGGAGTTCGTGCCGGCGCAGATTGGCATCGCGCAGTCGCTCCTCCAGCTGGGCCTCGTGCCCGAGGGGGAGGCCGCGTTCCGGGCGATCCTCCTCATCGACCGGAACAATCTCGACGCCCGGATCGGGCTCGCCACGGCCCAAGGGGTCGGCGGGGACATCGCCGGAGAGATCGCGAGCTTCCGGGCCCTGCTCACCGAGGACCCGGATCGCATCGCGGTCCGCGCCCACCTGGTCGCCGCCCTGGCCGCCCACCACCGCTGGGCCGACCTCCGGACCGAGGTCGACCTGCTGCTGCGCCGCGTCCCCGAAGACCCCCGGCTCCGTCTCCTGAAGGCCCTCGCGCTAGAGCACTCCGGCGAGGGCGTCGAGGCCACGGCGGAGAAGGAGCGGGCGCGTCGCCTGGGCCTCCGACCCGATGCCGAGCGGCAGATCTACCACGAACTTGGGCTCCTCGCGCCATCGATCCCCGCTCCGCCGCCGGCGGCCGAGACCCCTCCGGCGCCACGCGCGGAGCCCGCGGCGGCGCCGGCGGTGCCCGCGAAAGCCCCGGCCGCGCGTCGGTCGTCTCGCGCCCCGGCCAGGCCCCGGAAGGCCGCGCCGAGGTCGAAGCCGGCCCGACGGTCGGCCCCCGCGGTCCGCGCTCGGCGCAAAGCCCAATAGCCCGCGGCCGGCTCGACGGCCGATCGGGGGTACCATCGGGCGTGCGCGTCGTTTCGCTCCTGCCGAGCGCCACCGAGATGGTCGCCGAACTGGGACACCGGACCGACCTGGTCGGTCGAAGCGCCGAGTGCGACTTCCCTCCAGAGGTCCGATCGCTCCCCGTCGTGATGCGCGCCAAGACGCTCGACTCGAGCGCCCCATCGGCCGAGATCGACGCCCGCGTCCGGGAATCTCGGGGCCGCGGCGAAAGCCTGTACTGGCTCGACCTCGACCTGCTTCGCTCGTTGCGACCGGAGCTGTTGCTCACCCAGGACCTCTGCGGCGTCTGCTCAGTGACCGAGGAGGAGGTCGGCGCCGCCTGCGCCGCCGCCGGAGTGAGCCCGCGCATCCTCTCGCTGACCCCCCGTCGCTTGGAGGACGTGATCGACTCCGCCCGCTCGATCGGCCGCGCGTTGGGCGCTCCGGAGGTGGGCGAACGGTATGCGCAGCGGTTGAGCCGGGAGTGGGCGGCGCACGGGCCGGTCCCGGCCCACGCGCCTCGGGTCGCGGTGCTCGAGTGGCTCGACCCGCCGATCCTCGCCGGTCTGTGGGTGCCGGAGATCATCGGGCGCGCCGGCGCCCGGCCTTGGCATGCTCCGGAGGCGGGTGCGCCCGGCCAGCCCTGCCGGTGGAGCGATCTCACCGAGGACCCGCCCGATGCCGTGATCCTGAGCCCGTGCAGCTTTTCGGTCGACCGCACCGCGGACGAACTGGCCTCGCCGGCCCTCGAAGGGCTTCGTGATTCGCTCGACGGGCTGCGGGTCTG
>DASYZY010000053.1:0-11501 GCA_035945735.1 Thermoplasmata archaeon | reverse complement strand
ACCGTCCCGTGCAAGACGGTCCTGCCCGCGTCGATCTCGAGCTACGGCGTCGCGATCATCGACTACGGGACGAACACGACGCAGACCAACTGCCCGTCGGGCTTGTCGACGCTCCCGGCCGGCGAGCTCGGCGTGATGACGACCGCCTGGACCGCGGGGACCGCGATCTGGGTCGTCGGCGCCGACTTCTGGGCCGACAACCCCTGCGGCCAGGCCGGCTTCGCGACCTTCGCGACCGACTTCGGGCTCAAGAACGCCGCCTGCTCGCGCGCGGTCAAGGCGCTCCCGACCGGCCCCACCGCCGCGTACACCGCCGGCGGGACGCTCCTGGCCAACGGCGTGGCCGCGAGCCCGTACAAGGTGGTCTCGAGCGTCGCCGGCGGCGCCGGCTTCAACGCCTACGCGCCGATCAACGGCACGGTGAACACGGCGAGCGTCTTCCTGAAGGTCAACGCGGCCGACACCGGCCTGCGCTACACCTCGACGACGCACCGGACCGCGATCCTCTCCTTCGACCCGTCGATGCTGGTCGACACCTCGGCGGGGCTCGCCACCGGCACCGGGGCGGCCTCGGCGGAGGTCGTGTACAATGTCGTCGACTACTTGGCCGGCATCTCCAGCGCCACCGCCGAGGGCCGGGCCGCCGTCGACTTCTCAGTGAGCCAGGTCTCGATCTCCGGCACCGTGCACACCGCCCAGACCCTCGTCTACGGCGCCATCCGGTCCAACGGGCCGAGCGCGGGCGTCGTCTCGGTCGCGCTGTATGTGAACGGCGCGCCGGCGCTGTACAGCGGCGTGCCGGTGACGACGATGGTCGTCATCAACGGCCTCGCGACCGGCGGCGGGGCCTCGATGTTCGTGATCCTGGTCTGGCAGGCGCCGGCGGCGGGCTCGTACACCATCTCCATCGTCGTCACGGGCCCGGGCGACCTCGTGACCTACAACAACGGGCTGCCTTCGTCGCTGTTGAACTCGCCGACGACATTCACGTAGTCGGGGCCCGCGGCGGACCGCGTTCGGTCCGTCGGAGCGTTCTCTGGGCGGCCGCTCGGTCCGGAGAACCTAGTTCGTCGGAGGTGGAGGGCCGCTCGGTAGCGGGGCCGACGCCGGCGTCGTCGCCCCGGCTCCGCGCAGGGGCGTGCCGCACTTCCAGCACTGGCTCTCGTTGGCGTAGACCACGGCGTCGCACTTCGGGCAGTGGAGCTCCACCGGCCCGGCGCCGGCGGGGCCCGGCGGTCCGCCGGAGGGGGCCGTCGGGGTGGGAGGCGGGGGTGGGCTCGGCAGCCCCCGAACCGACTTTCGCCGCGCTTCGCGGGTCTTGAACCAGGTGTAGGCCAGCAGCGCGAGGTAGTAGACGATCCCGAGGTAGAGGAAGACCAGGAGGTAGACCTGGCCCACGATGATGCCGAAGGTGTCGTACCAGCTGCCGGTGATCGGGCCTTGGATGGTCGGATAGCCGGGGCTCGCCTGGACGAAGGTCGTGTGATAGCCGCCGGAGCGGTTGATCGTCTGGTCGTAGATCGTCCACCACCAGATGTCCGGCGCCGGCAGCTTCTGGTGGAAGGTGAGCTCGAACGTTGCGTTCGGTGGGCTCGCGAAAGTGTGGTTCTGCAGGTAGACCGGGTAGCCGCCGGCGCAGTACGGGGAGCTCTCATTGCCCGTGGCCGTCGGACAGGTGCTCACCACGAGCACGACGTCGACCAGCGTCGTGTTGGGCGCGATGTACCTCGGGAAGACGTCGACCGTGAAGGTGAAGTTGGTGCCCCCCGAGCCGAGGTACGGGCCGACCGTAGCGTTCTGCAGCACCGCGCCGCCGTTGCCGTCCGGGAGCGTGGTCAGGCTGCTCGTGACCGGCGAGGGGGTCCGGACGATGTTCGTGTCCAGGGCGGTGGCGAGAGGGGCGGAGAGTAGCAGGACCACGAGCCCGGCCAGGGCGAGGTGACGGGGGCGCTTCCAGCCCAGATAGATGGGCAGGATCAGCGCGAACAGGAGCATCGCGCCGATCGCGAGGACCTCGCCGACGTAGATGAACCCCGCACCGACGGCCAGGATGGCGATGGCGATCAGGAGCGCCCGACCCCACGGGCGCGTGGCGAAGGTCCGGAGCGTGAGCGGCGCCGGCGACGAACTGCCCACGGTCAAAGCGGTCGGCGCAGTGGGGCGCCTCCTATAAACGCACCGAGGTAGCGCTTCCGATGACCGGCGTCCGGTACGCGCTCGTCGTCCTCGATGGGCTGGGGGACCGCCTCCAATCCGGGCAGCCGACCCCGCTCGCCCAGGCCCGCACGCCCCATCTCGACCGGCTCGCGCGGGAGGGGGCGACCGGGCGGCTATCGATCCTGGGGCCCGGGGTCGCTCCGGAGTCCGACGCGGGCGTGCTGGCGCTGCTCGGCTACTCGCCCATGGACGATTCTCCCGGACGGGGAGTCCTCGAGGCGCTCGGATCGGAGATCCCGCTCGCCCCGGGCGACGTCGCCCTCCGCACGAACTTCGCGACCGTGGACGGCGCCGGGGTCGTGGTCGACCAGCGCGTCGGCCGGAACCTCTCGACCGCGGAGGCGAGCCGGTTGGCTCGCGCGGTCACCGAAGCCGACCTGCTCGCGAACGAGGGCATACGAGCCGAGCTCCGATCCACGGTGGGCCATCGCGGCGTGCTCTGGCTCCACCCGACCGAGGGCGGATCTCTCTCCCCACAGCTGGCGAACTCGGATCCCTTCTACGATCGCAAGGGGGGGCTCGGCCAAGCGCGGTCGGTCGACCGACCGGAGCCGCGCACCGTGCTCGCGCTCGACCCGGATCCGGCCTCGGCCCGCACCGCCGACGCGCTCAACTCGCTGCTCGAACGGATCCCGGCGGTCCTGGCCCGACAAGAGGTGAACGCCCGGCGCGCGCTCGCCGGCCAGCGGATCGCGAACGCGCTTCTCACTCGCAACGCGGGAAGCCTGCCCCGGACCGCGCCCACGAGCTTTGAGCAGCGCTATGGACTAGGTGCGGCCGCCGTCACCGAGATGCCGGTCGAGCGTGGGATCGCACGACTGTTCGGACTGGAGGACCGCTTCGTCGGCCCGATGGGCCCGGACCGGGCCGGCGGGCTGCGCGAGCGCGCGACTCGGGTGCGCGAGGCGCTCGAGGCGCGGCCGTTCGTCTACGTCCATCTCAAAGGGCCGGACGAGCCCGGCCACGACGGGGATGGTGCGCGCAAGCGGGAGATGATCGAGGCGATCGACGCCGAGTTCTTCGGGCCCTTCCTGGCCGGCCTGCCGGCCGATGTCCGGGTGGCCGTCACCGCCGACCACGCGACGCCGGTCGCGGTCCACGGCCACTCCGACGACCCCGTCCCGCTCGTGATCTGGGGCGCGGGCGTCCGAGCGTCGGGGTCGGCCCCGTCCAAGTTCGCCGAGGAGGAGTGCGCCCGGGGCCCGCTCGGGACCCGCGCCGCCCGGGAGCTCCTTCCCCTGTTCTTGGCGCCCACCGTGCCCGGATGACCGGCCTCGGTTGGTCGGTGCCGGCGTCGCAGGCGGAGCCGACCCGGCAGGAGCTCGAAGCCCGGGGCGCGGTCCGTCCTGGGATCGCGTGGCTGCGCGAGGGCGATCGGGTCGTGATCCCGCTGCGGCAGCGTCCGGAGCCCCCGCCGGCCTCCGGGCAGCTGGTCGAACGCGAGTTCCCGGCGCCCGCTCATGACCCGCCCCGCTCGTACCGGGAGCTGCTCCGGGGCCTGAGCACCGAGCAGCTGGCGGCGCTGCCCCGGGCATTCGATGTGATCGGGGACGTGGTCCTCGTTCGCCTTCCGCCCGAGCTCGCGCCGGTGGCCTCCGAGGTCGGGGCCGCCCTGCTCGAGTTCGTCCCGGCGGCGCGGATCGTGGGCGCCGATGAGGGAGTCCGTGGGCCGGAGCGCCGGCGATCGCTCCGTCGCCTCGCGGGCTCGGGGAGCTGGGCAACCGTTCACCGGGAGAACGGCCTGCGCCTGGACGTCGACCTCGAACGGGCCTACTTTTCGCCCCGCCTTGCGCGCGAGCACGAGCTCGTCGCGGCGGCGGTGCGGCCGCACGAGAACGTCCTCGACCTCTGCTGCGGCATCGGCCCGTTCGCGCTGCTGATCGCTCATCAGGGACGGGCCGCGTCGGTGACGGCCGTGGATCAGAACCCGGACGCCATCGAGCTGCTCCAGCGCAACCTCTCGCACCTCCGGCCCGGGTGTCCGGTCGAGTCCCGCGTATCGGAGGCCGGCGCCTTTCTCCTCGAATCCCCCTCGTTCGACCGGGCGATCCTCAACCATCCGACCGGCGGAGCGCCGCTGCTGCCGGCCGTGGGCCGGTGCGTCCGGCCCGGAGGGTCGCTGCACTACTACGAGCTCATGGAGCGGACGAACGCCACCGAGCTCATGGCCCAGCGGACCGCCGAGCTGGGTCCCGGGTGGGTCCTGCGCGAAAGCCGCGAGGTCCACCCGTACTCGGCGCAGCTCGAGATCCGGTGCTTGACTATATCTCGGTCGCCCGGCTAGCGGGCCCCTCATGCCCCGGCTGCTCGAACTGGAGGAGGTGTCCAGCGCCGACCACGAGCTGGTCGGCGGGAAGGCCAGCAAGCTGGGCGAGCTCGTCCGCGAGGGGCTCCCCGTGCCCCCCGGCTTCGTCGTGACCACCGACAGCTACCAGGAGTTCGTGGCGGGCACGCCGCTGGAGGTGCAGCTCGCCGCCGCGCTCGAGACACTCGAGCTCGAGCGGCCGGAGAGCGTCGATGCCGTCTCGCGCCGGATCCGGGACGCCTTCGAGGCCAACGAGTTCCCGCCCGAGCTGCGCGAGGAGCTCCTCAGCCGGTACCGGGAGTTCTGCGCGGCGCACCACGTCCGCTTCTGCGCGGTCCGCTCCTCGGCGACAGCCGAGGACCTCGAGGGGGCGAGCTTCGCCGGATTGCAGGAGACCTACCTCAACATCGCCGGCGAGGAGGCGGTCCTCGCGGCGATCCGCCGCTGCTGGGGCTCACTGTTCACCCCCCGCGTGCTCGTCTACCGCGCCCGCAAGGGGTTCGATCACCGCACCGTCCGGCTCGCCGTCCTGATCCAGAAGATGGTCGACTCGACGGTGAGCGGGATCCTGTTCACGCGCGACCCGAACACCGGGGAGAACCACATGATCGTCGAAGCCGGCTGGGGCCTCGGCGAGGCGATCGTCGGAGGCGAGGTCACGCCGGACCACTACGTCGTCGACGGGGTCACCCAGCGGATCGTGCTCAAGCAGCTCTCGCCTCAGTCCTGGAAACTCGTCCGGGAGGAGTCCGGCGGGAACCGCCGCGAGAACGTCCCCGAGGCCGAGCAGAAGGCGCAGAAACTCCCCGATGAGCGGATCGGGCGGCTCGTGTCGCTGGCGCGGGTCATCGAGTCCCACTACCGTCGGCCGATGGACATCGAGTGGTGCGCCGAGGATGGACAGCTGTATATCGTGCAGGCCCGTCCGGTGACCACGATCCCCGCCGGTATCGGGGGGATCGGAGGTACCATGAGCCCGGCGGCCTCAGCGACCCCGCGCCCGACCGGCCCGGCCACGAGCGGGGGCCCGGCGCTCGCCGATCGCCCGGTGCTGGTCCGGGGCTTCGGCGCGAGCCCCGGCATCGCCGGCGGCAAGGTCCGGCGGCTCATGCGCGCCTCGGAGACCGAGCAGCTCCGCTCGGGTGAGATCCTCGTCACGACAATGACGACGCCGGATATGGTCCCGGCGATGACCCGCGCCGCCGCGATCGTGACCGACGAGGGCGGGATGACCTGCCATGCGGCGATCGTCTCGCGGGAGCTGGGCGTCCCCTGCGTCGTCGGCACGCGGACGGCCACGCAGACCCTCCAGGAGCTGCAGGAGATCACCGTCGACGGCAAGCTCGGCACGGTGGTCGCGGGACTGCCGCCGCCGGTCGCGGAGGCCCCCAGCCCGAGCGCGGGGGGCTCCGGGCTGTCCGCCGCCGACCTGCACGCCGTCGCGCCGGTGACCGCCACCAAGATCTACGTCAACGTGGGGGTCCCGGAGAAGGCGGCGGAGTACGCGCGCCTTCCCGTCTCGGGCGTCGGCCTCCTCCGGATCGAGTTCATCTTCACCGCGCACGTCCGCGAGCACCCGCTGGCGCTGATCAAGCAGGGGCGATCCGCCGAGCTCGTGGACCGCCTCGCCGACGGCATCGGCCAGGTCTGCGCCGCGTTCCACCCGCGGCCGGTCATCATCCGGACCTCCGACTTCAAGACCAACGAGTACCGGGGGATGCCGGGCGGCGCCGAGTTCGAGCCGGGCGAGGAGAACCCGATGATCGGCTGGCGCGGCTGCTCGCGCTACATCTCCCCGGTCTACAAACCGGCGTTCCTGCTCGAGCTCGAGGCGATCCAGAAGGTTCGGACCGAGAAGGGGCTCAAGAACGCCCACGTGATGCTGCCCTTCGTCCGGAACACCTGGGAGCTCGAGCAGATCGCCGAGATGTTCCGCGACAAGGGCCTCCGACGCAACCGCGACTTCAAGCTCTACCTCATGGCCGAGGTCCCCTCCACGGCGCTCCTCGCGCGGGAGTTCTCCGCGCACTGCGACGGCTTCTCGATCGGCTCGAACGACCTCACCCAGCTGGTGCTCGGCGCCGACCGGGACTCCGAGACGTTGGGCCGGATGGGCTACTTCGACGAGCGCGATCCCGCCGTCCTGCGCGCCATCGAGCTCCTGTTGGAGGGGGCCCACGCGGCCGGCCGCTCGGTGGGGATCTGCGGCCAGGGACCGAGCGTCTATCCGGAGTTCGCCGAGTTCCTCGTGCGCAAGGGGATCGACTCGATCTCGCTGAACGCGGACACGGTCCTCCCCACGATCCGCACCATCGCGGCGCTCGAACAGCGCATGAAGCTCGAGGGGCTTCGCGCGTAGGGGGCGCTCGCACGGTGCACCGCCGCCCCCGCGGGCCGAGATCGATGGCGACGCCCCCGCGGGTCGGTCTCCTGGCGCTCCTGTGCGTCGCGCTCGTGCTGCCCGGCGTGCTTCCCCTGCGGGGGGCGGATGCCGCGGCACCGACGCCGAGGTCCGTCGGTCCTCCGGCGGTGGCGACCGCGCTCGTACCGGGACCTCGAGCTCCCCCATCCAGCTGGGTCAAGCTCAGCCCCAACGGCGGGCCGATCACCAACATCACCGGCTTCGCCACCGCCTATGATGCGGCCGACGGCTACGATGTCCTGTTCGGCGGACTGTTGAGCCTGACGGCGGTCGAGACCAACGAGACATGGATCTACCACCTCGGCGAGTGGACCCAGCTCCACCCGAACGTCTCGCCCCCGCCGTTGTGGCAGCCGTCGATGGCCTACGACCCGCAGACGAGCTCGGTGATCCTGTTCGGCGGGCTCAACAACTTCAGCTTCGAGTCGAACCAGACCTGGAGCTTCGCCGCGGGGAACTGGACGCTGTTGAACCCCGGTACCTCGCCCGCCGGTCGCGGAGGAGCCTCGCTCTTGTTCGACGCGAGCGACAACTACCTGCTCCTGTTCGGCGGCTCCGACCCGTTCGGCCACTTCCCGTATGCGAACTACAACGACACCTGGACGTTCAACGCCTCCGGCAAGTGGACCGAGCTCACCACCACCGGCACCCCCCTCAACTGCTCGCTCGCGGCCTCGGAGTACGATCCCACGACCGGCAAGGTCTACACGTTCTCGGGGTTGACCTACCAGCCCGGCAGCTACGCCACCGACTGCGCGAACGCGACCTGGGAGTACTCCGCCGGCACCTGGTCCAACATCACCGGTCCGGTCGCTCCGGGCGCTCGAGACTCGAGCGCGTTCGCCTTCGACCCCATGCTGGGCGAAGCGCTCCTGTACGGGGGTCAGAACTTCAGTCCGTTCGGGAACACGTTCACCGATGTATGGAGCCTCAAGGACGGGAGCTGGACGCAGCTCGCGAGCACCGCTCCGCCCTCGGCGGCGCCAGGCTCGACGTTCGTCTACGATCCGTTCAGCCGGTTCCCCCTGCTCGTCCTCGACGCCTCCTCCAGTTCGGCGAGCGTCACGCCCGCCGTCTGGATCTACGACGCGTTTGCGATCGGGCCGCTGACAGCGGCCCCCGCCAACGGGAGCCTCGAACCGGGGTCAACGGTGACGGTCGCCATCGAGGCGAGCGTCCTCCCGCCGGGGGCGAGCTACGCGTGGACCGGCCCTCCCGGCTGCAACCCCCCGAACGCGTCGACCTGGCCCTGCAAGCTCGCCCAGCCCGGGAACTACACGTTCCAGGTCAACGTCTCCAACGCCTACGGACTCGTCGCCGCCTCGCCCGCGCTCACCTACTCGGTCGCCCCCGGGCTTGGGCTCCCCACGCTCACCATCGCACCTCCATCGATCGACCTCACCCAGAGCTCGACCCTCAGCGTCGGGGTGGCCGGCGGAGCCCCGGCGTACGCCTACAACTGGTCCGGGCTTCCTCCTGGGTGCGCCGGGGCTGGCGGGGCCGTCGTGAGCTGTCGACCGTCGGTCTCGGGGCTGTTCAGCGAGATCCGGGTCGGCGTGACCGACCGCCTCGGCTACCACCGCTCGAGCGCGGCCGCTAGCCTGACCGTGTTCGGGCCGCTGACGCTGGATCCGCTCCTGCTCAAGCCGTCGCCGGTCGACGTGGGGCGGCCGGCGGTCCTCTCCGTCGTCGCCCAGGGCGGAACGGGGATCTACAACTACGCCTGGGCCGGTCTGCCCGCGAATTGCCCGGCACCCCCGGCGTCGGCGTTCACCTGCTCGGCGAGCTCGCCCGGAGCCTACTCCGTCCAGGTGACGGTGACCGACTCCGCCGGGATCGCCGCGATGGCCTCCGGTCTGCTCTCGGTGGCGCCCTTACCGGTGGTCTCACTGAACCTCTCGGCGTCGACCGTCGACGTGGGAGAGCCCCTGACGCTCACCGCCTCCGCCTCGGGAGGGGTGGGCTCCTTCAACTACAGCTTCTCCGGGCTGCCTAACGACTGCGCGACCACCCGCGCTCCGGTCGTGCGCTGCACGCTGGGCTCGGTCGGCCCGCTGTCGCTACGGGCGACGGGGACCGACAGCGAGGGCGTCTCGGCGGAGTCCGACGTGCTCCAGGTCACGGTGAACCCGCTGCTCACAGTGGGCCTGAGCGCCTCGGCGTCGCCGCTTGACCGGGGCAGCCGGCTCGTGCTCACCGCCGCTGTCTCCGGGGGCACCTCCCCCTACCGATACGCCTACACGGGGCTTCCGCCGGGCTGCTCGAGCTCGGACGGTGTCACCCTTAGCTGCCGGCCGAACGCGACCGGCACGTTCACGGTCCGGGTAACGGTCACGGACTCCTCCGGCGCCAACATCTCGAGCACGCTGGCGATCACGGTGCGGGCCCCGGCCGGCCCCGCGGCCGGCGTGAGCCCATTGCTGTACCTCGGCGTCGCCGTGGTCGCTGCGGCGGCGATCGCCACGGTGCTCCTGTTGCGCCGGCGCGCCCGCCGGGCCTCCGAGGATTGGGGCGAGACCGATGACGGGGTCGACGCCGTCGCGGCCGAATACTCATTGGGCGAGTACACGTCCGATCGCTAGGGTAATGCCGGGCGCGGCAGGCCCGAGGGCCTCCTCGGCTCCGACACCCTGGGGCCTGAATATCGACGTAGCGATTGATGAGGGTTAAATCGTGGGCCGGCACGCCTACGCTCTGATCGTGCCGCTGCCCCAGGCGCTCGCAACGAGGAGAGCCCGTCTCGGGGTTGGGGCTCTGGTCCTGGTCGCCATCCTGCTCGCACCGACCGCAGTCGCTATCGGGCCTGTCGCGGCGCATCCCCCGGCGAGGCCCCCCGTGGGCCCCGGGGGCGTCCCGAGCCTCGCGCGCAGCCCCCTGCCCCGGGCGGCCCCCTCCAACTGGGTGCGGACCAACCCGGGCGGCGGACCCGGGGGCGATCTCTCGGGCTTCGCCACCGCCTACGACGCCGCCGACGGGTACCACGTCCTGTTCGGGGGCCTGAACTCGTTGAGCTTCGCCCTCCAGAACGAGACGATGACCGACTCGGGCGGCCACTGGAGCACGCTCGCCCTCACGGTCCACCCCCCGTCCATGTGGGTCACCACGATGGCCTACGATCCGCAGACCCGCTCGGTGATCCTGTTCGGCGGCAACGCCCAGGGGATCGACCTCAACGAGACCTGGAGCTTCGCCAACGGGAGCTGGACGAACCTCACCCCGACCCACTCGCCGGCGAGCCGCCAGGGCGTCTCGCTCGTCTACGATCCGGCCGACGGCTACCTGCTCATGTTCGGCGGGTCGAACCCGTATGTCGCGACCGCGTCGAGCTACGAGAACTTCAACGACACCTGGGCGTTCCGGTCGAACAAGCAGTGGTCGCAGCTTTCGACGAACGGAACGGCGCCCAACTGCTCCTTGGCCCAGAGCACGTACGACCCCTCCACGGGGAAGGTGTACACGTTCTCGGGCATGTGGTACGGCTTCGGCTCCTACTACAACGACTTCGCGAACGTCACCTGGGAGTACTCCGCCGGCACGTGGACCAACATCACCCAGTCGGGCGCGCCGCCCCCCCGGAACCAGGCGGCCTTCGCCTACGATCCCGCCCTAGGAGCCGCGGTGATGTACGGGGGCCAGAACGAGTCCATGATCGGTTACCTCACCGATGTCTGGCTGCTCCGGGACGGCCACTGGAGCGAGCTCGCCTCGAGCGCGCCCCCGGCCGCCCAGGCCGGCTCCTCCTTCTTGTATGACCCCGGCTCGCACCTCCTCCTCCTCGTCCTTGGGGTCGGCGGCCTCTTCCTGCCCAACTCGATCACCCCGGCGGTCTGGGTGTTCGACGACTTCACGCCCGGAGCTCTCGAGATCTCACCGGCGAACGACACCCTCGAGCCCCCCGCGAGCCTCACCATCTCGGTCAATGGCTCGACCGCGCTTCCGGGGGCGAACTATCTCTGGACCGTGCCCCCCGCATGCTCCCTGCCCGTCGCCCCGAGCTTCACCTGCCACCTGACCGCCTCGGGCTCGTACTACTTCCAGGCGAACGTCACGAACAGCTACGGGCTCACCGAGCCCTCGGCCGGGTTCAACTACACCATCGAGCCGCCGCTCGCGGCCCCGGCGCTCACGGTGCAGCCGGCCTCCATCGATCTGTCGCAGAGCTCGACCTTTACCGCGGTGCCCTCCGGCGGGGCGCCCGGGTATGTGTACCACTGGTCGGGGCTCCCGAGCGGTTGCACCGGCAGTACCGGGGCCGTGCTCTCGTGTCGACCGACGAGCGCTGGACTGTACTCGAGCATTCAGGTCGGGGTCACGGACCGGCTCGGCTACGCTCGCGAGAGCGCCGCCCAGAGCCTGACGGTCTTCGGCCCACTTTCGCTGACGGCGTTCCGCCTGGCGCCCTCGGTCGTCGACGTGGGCCACCCGATCCTCATCTCCGTCACGGCGACGGGCGGCTCGGGGACGTACGCGTACAACTGGACGGGGCTGCCTCCCGGCTGCCCACCGACAGGGGCGGCCGCGTTCACCTGCTCGGCGAATACGACCGGGACGTTCAGC
>DASYZY010000052.1:0-2246 GCA_035945735.1 Thermoplasmata archaeon | reverse complement strand
CCGAGCGAGCCTGCCGTACCAGGGGCGGCTCGAGGTGCGCGCGCTCGACCGGCTGACCCCGGAGGCCCGGGCGCGGGTCGATGCGCTCGGCCGTCGATGGAAGGAGGCGCTCCGGAGCGCGAGCTACGTACGGTACGAGATACCGGACCCGTTCTCGCGCGAGACCGTGAGCGAGCTCGCCGAACTCACGGCGCTCGGTGTTCGGGCCTCGCTCTCGCCGGTCTCGCTCGAGGACGCGTACCTCGCCGTGGTCGGGGCCGTGGAGGAGTAGGCGTGGCGTTCCTTCGGACGGTCTACCAGACCCGGGACGCGCTCGAGATGGCGCTCCGGTCCACCTTCCGCGAGATCGGGGTGCTGCTCGCGTTCGTGATCATCTTCCCCCTCGGGTTCCTGTTCTTCCTCGGGCAGATCGCCACGCCCTCGTTGCGCGCGCAGGTCCTCGTCGGCTCGGTGATGATGGAGATGGCCCTGCTCAACATCAACGTCGTCGCCCAGGGGATCGGCCAGGACAAGCTCTCGAAGCTGTACGACCTGTGGGTCTCCTTCCCGATGAGCCCGGTCGTCTACGTCCTGTCCCTCGCGCTCTCGGTGATGCCCTTTTCCTTCCTCTCGGCGGCGATCACGCTCTCGGTGGGCGCGCTCTACTTTCACCTGGCCCTCCTCCCCTTGATCGGCCCCCTCCTGATCGGGCTGCTGCTCGTCTGGGCGTCTACGATCGGCATCGGCTTCCTGATCGGCGTCTACGGCAAGTCGCCCCGCGCGATCAACACCAACGCCCAGTTCGTCGGGATCGTCATGACCTTCTTCGCGCCGATCTTCTATCCGGTCAGTGTCCTTCCCCTCCCGTTGCAGTACGTCGCCTACGCGTGGCCGCTCACCTGGGGGAGCGCGATGCTGGTGGCCATCATCCACGGGGCCGTTGCGTCCGCCCTGATCGACGGGGCGGTGCTCGGGGCGTACTCGGCCGCCTGGGCGGTCCTCATCGGCATGGGGCTCCGCTGGCGTCAGGTGTAGCGCGCGGCCTCGAACTCGGGAGCGCTGTCCGAGTCCAGGAGACCCAGCATCGCCCGCATCCGCCAGTACACGTCGAGGAACTCCCGGCCGCGGGCGGTGAGCTCGTACCGATCCCCGTCGTCGCCCGAGCGCCGGGCGATGAGCCCGAGCGTGCCGAGCTGGCCGAGCAGGAGCTTGAGCCGGTCGACCGGCATGCCGACGCCGTACGAGATCCGGGTCACCCGGGCCCGTCCCGGCGAGCGACGGACCACCTCCAGGACCTCGGCGTAGAGGTCGGTCCTCTCCCTCCGTCGCGCGGCCACGAGCCGGACCCCGGTTCCGCGCTACAGCGGCGGAGTCGGTAGCGCGCTGACCCGTTCCGGTGGCGTGAGCACCGTCACCTGTGTCCCCGTGGCGATCCGCTCGGTGTACTGGACCCGACCGACATGGCAGCCGTCGTCGAGCTCGACCGTGCGCGCGTAGACCGAGTTGACCTCGCACCGCTCGTCCAGGCGCACCGAGTCCCCCCAGACGGTGTCGGCCCGGCTGCGCCGTCCGAGCCGAACCGTCTCGGCCACGAGCGGACCGGCGGCCTCGCTCTTGCGCTCGAGCTCGATCGTGCGCGCCTTGACGCCTTTGTCGGTCCGGACCGTCCCCGAGAACTCGGCGTCGCCGGAGAGGATGGCGCTTCGGGCCCGGAAGGAGCCGCCGACCTCGAGCGAGCGGGCGGTCAGGTCTCCGGTGATCTCGATGTCGCCTCCCGCCTCGAACCGATCGGTGAGCGCGAGCGACCCCTCGACGCGGAGCTGGCCCCCGACCTCGACCTGGTCGCCCTTGGCGCTTCCGCCGAACTGGCCCCGGCCGCCGATCTCGAGCCGGGTGAAGGTGAGCTCTCCGAGGGCGCGCAGCTCGCCGCCGACCTCGATCCGGTGCCCCGAGCTTCCCGGGCCGAGGGTGACCAGGCCGCCGACCTCGAGCGAACCGAACCGGAGCGCCTGCGAGGTGCGGAGGGTGCCCCCGACCTCGGCCTTCTCCCGGATCTCGCCGCCCTCGAGCTCGGCGAACCCGCCGATCTCGAGCGTGTCGAGCCGGACCTGGGCCAAACGCGCGCTGCCGCCGACCTCGGCGACGCGGGCGTCGAGGGCGCCCTTGACCTCGAGGGTGCCGCCTACGGCGACGCTCTCGCTCGTCAGGGTCTTGGCGACGACCAGCTCGCCGCCGACGTCCATGTCGCGAACGCGGGCGTGCCCGCC
>DASYZY010000051.1:0-1625 GCA_035945735.1 Thermoplasmata archaeon | reverse complement strand
GAACTGGATCCGCTTGAAGGAGAGCTTCAGGCTCTCGGCGAATCGGCGCACGAGGAACGTCTTCGCGATCCCGGGGGCCCCTTCGAGCAGGACGTGGCCGTCGGAGATCAGCGCGATCGACAGGAGCCGCACGATCGCGTCGTAGCCGATGACCGTCCGGCCGACGGACTCCTGGAGCGCCGCGAGCGCCTGGGGCGGGGTGAGGCCGCCGGGACCGACGATCGTGGGGACCGGGATCGAGGGCGACCGGGCGGAGGCGTCCGCCGCGGCCGGGGTCGTCACAGGCCGGCCCCCGCGGGCCCGGAGGTCCGTTCGACCGCCTCGAGGACCGGGCCGAGGCGTTGCCGGAACCGCTCGAGCAGAGCGGGCCGGTCCCGCCAGAGGTCGAAGCGGATCCAGATCCCGGCTTCGCGACGCACCGTGACGCTTCGCAACCCCTCGACCTCCTGGACCAGGCGGCGCAGGGCCCGGAGGCCGCGAGGGTCGGTGGGCGCCAACCGACGGACCGCGCCGGGCCACCAGGGCAATCGGTCCGCCGGTACCCCGTAGGTCGATCGGGCCGTGCGATCGAGCCGGGCGAGGGCGCGGCCGAGGACGTCCGAGAAGACGCCGCGCCGGAAGTTGTGGTAGCTCCGCGAGACCGGGTCGCGGTCCGGCAGCGGCCTCGGGGTCGGCCGCTGGACCACGATCGGGCGGTCCCGGACGTTCCAGAGGATCCAGCCCACGACGGCGCCGAGGAGGATGACGAACGGAAGCCCGAGGGCGGGATCCGTCGCCAGGGAGGTGAGCGTCGTCATGCGGACGGCTCTCCGGAGGTCGCGGCGGGCGGGGGAGCCTCGGCCGGGGTCCCGCCGTCGGGCGGCAGGTGCTTCGGCTGCAGGTAGAGCTTCCACATCGGCCGCTGCGCGTAGATGCTCTTCAGCAGCCCCGAGAGAGCGGCCGGGGCCGCGGTATGGCCGGGGGGGCCGTAACGGACCGGGGCATAGAGATCGTAGAATCGACGGAAGAACTCGGGGAGGTGCCCGAGCTCATGGCCGCTCGTCGACGCCAGGAACTCCTCGTGGGTCATCCCCGGGGGGAACGGGGCGCGGAACGCCTTCGAGAGGTCTTCCGCCGCGATCGGATAGGCGTAGAGCAGGGCGCCCTCGTAGTCGCCCTTCGCGAGCCGGCGCTTCACCTCGGTGATCACCGGGATCTCGACCGCCTCGACGTGTTCGATCACGCTCGGAGGCTCCGGGGGCGGGCGACGCCACCACGAGGTCATTGCGATCCGTCGGACTCCCCGCGCGGCGACCGCCGCGCGTTCGGCCGCTCGGATTCACGACGAGGGTTTAAACTTCCGCCTATGGCGCGTCCCCCCGCTCGAGCGCGCCCGCCCCCCGGGCGAAGCTCCGTCCGACCGGGCCCGCGGTGGCGCTGCGCCGCACCGAGCCGAGGATGGCGTACATCGCTCCCCCGACGACCAGGAACGCCGGCGCCGCCAGGAGGAGCAACAGACCCGATCCACCGGCCGGCAGGAGGGGCGAGACCCCGGGCGGACCCGCGTTGCGCTGGGCCTGGCAGCTCAAGGGGCAGAGCGGGACCAGCCGTAGCGTGACCATCGGCAGGACGAGGTTGTATCCCAG
>DASYZY010000050.1:0-2927 GCA_035945735.1 Thermoplasmata archaeon | reverse complement strand
CGCCCGGCGACTACGGCCACCACCGGACCGGTGAGACCAACGGCGACGCGCACCTCAAGAACCTCCTGCTCGGCCACCAGGTCGTGCTGCCGGTGACCGCCGGCACGCTCGATCTTGGACCGTGGGAGCAGGTGTTCTACGGCGAGTTCGACGGCCAGCGCCGCAAGCGCGTCGTGGTCAAGGTCATCGGCGAGTAGCCCGGGCCGGCGCCGGCCGACACGGGGCTGCCCTATCCTTCGAGCGCCGGATCGCCGACCGCGCCGGTCCCGGCGGCGGCGGGACGCGGGAGCGGCTGGCTAAGGTCGACGAGAGGGACCTTCCGCGCGATCTCGCGGGCCATGGCCGAGCCGGACGACGGCGGCACCGGCCGCGCGGTGTATCCCGGCAGAGCCAGGTCGTAGGTGACGACCTTCTTCTCGGCGATCGTCTCCCAGACCGCCCGGAAGACCCGGTGGGCCGCCTCGCGCTCGCCCAGGTGCCGCAGCAGGAGCTCGAGCGAGAGGATCTCGGCCACCGGGTTCGCCTTGTCCTGGCCCGCGTACTTCGGCGCCGAGCCGTGGACCGGCTCGAACATCGCGATCGAGTCGCCGAACAGAGCCCCCGGGGCGATGCCCAGGCCGCCGGCGAGGCCGGCGCAGAGGTCGGAGAGGATGTCGCCGAACAGGTTCGTCGTGACGATCACGTCGTACTCCTCCGGCTTCTTGACGAGCTGCATGCACATGTTGTCGATCAGCCGCTCGTCGGCGCGCACGCCCGGGTAGCGGCGCGCCATCTCCTGGAACGCCGTCTGGAACAGCGCCCCGGTGGTCTTCATGATGTTCGCCTTGTGGACCGCCGTCACGCGAGAGCGGTGCTCGCGCTGGGCGTACTCGAAGGCGAACCGGATCACCCGATCGCAGGCCTTGCGCGTGATGACGTTCACCGTCTCGGCCGCGGAGTGCTCGCGGTCCACCCAGTGCTCGACGCCCGAGTACAGCCCCTCGGTCGCCTCCCGCACGACGACGAGGTCGACATCGGGATACCGGGTCCCCTCCCCGGCGATCGCCCGCGCCGGCCGCAGCGACGCGAACAGGTCCAGCTGCTGGCGGAGCGCGACGTTGACCGAACGGAAGCCGCCGCCGATCGGCGTGGTCAGCGGCCCCTTGAGCGCGACCCGGTTCTTCCGGATCGACTCGAGCACCGCCTCGGGTAACGGCGTCCCGGAGGAGGCGATGGCGCGTTCGCCGGCCTCGACGACCTCCCAGCGGATCGCGACGCCGGTCGCTTCCGCGACGAGGCGGGCGCCCGCCGTGACCTCCGGGCCGATACCGTCGCCGGGAAGCAGCGTGACGGTGTAGCTCATCCGGAGCGCTCCGAGCGACGCCCTCGCTTAACGATGCTCCCGCCGAGGCCTCACTCGGGGCGCGCCGGGCCCGCCGCGCCGGCCGCCGCGACCCGCTGCGCCGCGAGCGGGGCCGGCGTTCCGGTGGACGTGGCCGGGATGAGGCCGGCAAGCCGGGCCACCACCGGCTGCACCGCGGCGAGGATCTCGTCCCGGATCTTCTCGTCGTCCGGCTCGGTGGTCCACACGGACACGAGTCCGTCCCAGCTGGCCGCGCTCACATCGGCCACCCGGACCTGCGGTCCGTCGTGCCCGGGCGCGACCGGCGAGTAGGGCCGGGCCGGGTGCGCCACCGCATCGACGAGCGCCCCCGGGCTCACGAGGTGCGGGAGCGTGAGCCGGACCCGGACGAGGTGCGCCTCGGAGGAGGCAAAGACGACGACGAGGGAGGCGATGACCACCGAGTTCGGCACCTTGGCGATCCGTCCGGAATCGAGCACCATCGTCGTGTAGAACAGGCCGGCCTGGACGACGCGGCCGGTGTAGGCCGGATACAGGAGCTCGTGGGCGTAGGTCGGGGCGAGGGCGCCGTAGTTGGCCGAAATGATCGAGATCCGGTCGCCGTGGTGGAACGGGGCGGCCACGGCGAGGATCAGTCCCGAGAAGACGTTCGCAAGCAACGTCTGGCTCGCGAGGGCCAGGATGACGCCGGTCAGGGCCCCGCCGAACAGCAGGGTGGACAGGCCCACGTTGAAGACCGCGAAGAGCGCGAGGACGACGCCGGCGGCGACCAGGAGGTCGACGAACAGCCCGATGGCCGTGACCTGGGCGAAGCGGTTGTTCTGCGCGGCCCAGGCCTTGATCGCCGCGCCCAGCCGGTGCGAAAGCGTGTAGCCTACGACGAGGACGCCCGCGACCTCGAAGGCCTCGACCGTCGCGCTCGTGCCGGGGATGTGGAACAGCACCTCCACGAGCCGGATGGCGATCCCGACGGCGGCCGCGACCAGGATCGTGACGCCGAGGCCCTGTAGCACCCGGCCGGCGATCGAGGCACGACCCGGCGGCACGGGCATCTCACCGGGGAATCGAGCATAGGGGTTTCCCCCGGTGAACGGTGCAACTATAGGATTTCTTATAGTTGTAAGAATTCCTATGGGCGATGCACGCCCCGTTCCCCGAGACGCTGAGCACCGAGTGGGTGCCCCCGATCTTGTTCGGCCGCGACGCCGAGAGCGAGTACCTCGACCGCCTGTTGGCCCGGCCCGTCGACGCGGGAGTCCCCCACGCCGCCGTGACCGGGCCGAAGGGATCGGGGAGCTCCGTTCTCGCCCGCGCGGCGGCCGGCCGCTGGGTGCGGTCGAGCGCTTCGAGCGAGCGCGGCCGGGTCGTCGCCGTACCGGTGCGCTGGTGCCACGGCACCGTCGGGGTGGCGAGCGCGCTCCTGCGGGCGTTCGACGAGGGGTTCGGGGGCCGGGGCTTCTCGGTCGCCGAGATCATGGCCGGCTTCCTGCGCCGCCTGCTGCGCGACGGCCGGCGCGTGGCGATCCTGCTCGACGACGCCGGCTCGGCCGGTCCGGAGCTCCGGCCGATCCTCCGAGCGCTGCTG
>DASYZY010000049.1:0-3057 GCA_035945735.1 Thermoplasmata archaeon | reverse complement strand
AGTTCCCGTAGGTCGGTAGTCCGTTGAAGTTGCAGGGACAGCCGTAGTCGCAGTTGCAGCTCTGGATGTACTCGGCGTCGAAGTGCCACGCGGTGGCGGGGGCCATGGCCACCCCCACAGCGAACTCCTAGGTAGTCCTTTGGAAACGGCGCGGCGTCGCCCCGTCCACCCTTTCTAGGTGCTCCGCGAAACTCTCTCGTCGAGGGTTCGGCCGGGGGTTCGGAGGGTGCGGCTCGAGGGGCAGCGGAGCGACGCCCGGCGCTGGCCTAGGTTTAAGGGGAGGTTCTCCGCACGTACGTTGGATTCCAGATGGGACGCTGGTCCGACTCGGTCAAGATCACGAAGACCGTCCTCCGGATGATCCGGGAGGACAAGGCCCTCCTCCTGCTGCCCCTGCTCAGCGGCCTCACCTTGCTGGCGGCCGCGGCGATCGTGTTCATCCCGCTCATCGTCGCCTTCCTTGCCAACCCGTCCGGCATGCTCTCCTTCGCGCACAGCTCGGGGGGCCAGGCGCTGCTCGTGGTGGTGTTCCTGGTGCTGTATTTCGTTCTGGTCTTCCTATCGATCTTCTTCTTCGCCGCGCTCGTCGGCGCGGCCACGCTCAAGCTCAACGGCAAGAACGCCAGCGTGCGCGACGGCCTCAATATCGCCTGGGCGAAGCGGGGCCGGCTCCTGGTCTGGGCGCTCATCTCCGCCACCGTGGGCCTGCTCATCCAGGCGGTCGCCTCCCGGTTCAAGGGGATCGTCGGCCTCATCATCCGGGTCGCCGGCGGCGCGACCTGGGCGGTCGCGACCTACTTCGTGGTGCCCGTCATCCTCTACGAGGAGAACTCGGCCTGGCGCTCGCTCGTACGGTCCGCCAAGCTCTTCGCCGGGACCTTCGGTCGCTGGTTCTTCAGCAACCTGCTGCTCGGTCTGATCGTCGCTGCCGTCTTCCTCGTCGGCTTCGTCACGCTCATCATCGGCGTGTTCGCGCTGTTCACCTCGGTCCCGCTCGGCGCCGCGCTGATCCTGATCGCCGTCGCGATCTGGATATTCGCCTCGGTCTTCTCCGCCGCCGTGGCCGGCGTGACCCGCGCGGTGCTCTACCGCTACGCCACGACCGGCCTGATCGACCCGGGCCTCGCGCCCTCCAACCTCCCTTCGGTCGGCGGCTTCGGCTTCAACACCCCCCCGCCGCCGCTGACGCCGCCGCCCCCACCGCTCCCGTCTTACTCGAGCTAGCCCTCTCCCGCGGACGTGGCGGCCGCCCGCGCCGGTGAGTTCACGGTCCGGCCCCTCTCGGAAGAGAGCTGGCCCGCGTTCGAGCGGCTGTTCGGCCGATTCGGGGGCGTGCAGGCCGGCTGCTGGTGCTTCTTCTACCACCGGCCCGGCCCCATCGGTGAGCCCTCCGACGCACGGACCGATCAGAACCGAAAGGTCCATCGCGCGATGGTCGCCGAAGGCCGCGCCCGGGGCATCCTCGTCTTCCACGAAGAGGAGCCCGTGGGCTGGTGCCAGTACGGTCGCCCGGACGAACTCCCGCGCATCGACGCCGGTCGGAAGTACCGGGCGCTCCGCTCGGGCGGCCACGGGCTTCCGGATTGGCGCATCACCTGCTTCTTCGTCGACCCCAAGCAGCGGCATCGCGGCGCCGCGCGAGTGGCGCTGCGTGCCGCCCTCGAGGCGATCCGAACTTCCGGTGGCGGCCTGGTCGAGGCGTACCCGGTCACTGGCCGAAGCGCGGTGGCGTCCTGGTTCGGGTCGACCTCGATGTTCGAGCGAGAAGGCTTTCGCCACGTCGCTCCGTTCGGCCGCAGCAACCGGCTTCTCCAGCGGCGCGTATCTGCCGCCCGCTCGCGTCCGCGTGTGACTTCATCGGCGCGCGCTCGCCCGAAGCGGCCGCCCCCAAAGGCCCGCTGAAGTACTGTCCGGCCGTTCCGGCGCCAAGACCGGGAACGAGCTGATAATCGGGCCCCTCGTGGTGATGGGGCACCTGCTCCTGGCGGGGGCGTGGGCGCTCCACTGGGTGCTGCGCCTCGCGGCCGTGGTCCTGATCGGGATCGGGAACTACGTGCGGGTCGCCGGTGTCTTCCCCGCGTAAGGCCCCGAGAACCCGCGGCGATCGCCGGCCCCCTCCACGCGGGCCGGCAATCATCGAACTCGGCCGGTGAACTGTCGAATACTTTGCTCGGCGAACGACGATGTCTTCGACGAGGTATCACGCCTCTTGATACCTCATCCGGCCCTTCTGGAGGCGGTGAGGAACATGCCGTCGCTGATGCTGAGCTGCCGTCACTGTCAGGGGGAGTTCCCGAGCGGGATCGGGGTGAACGAGGAGGCGCTGCACGGGGTAACGATGGCCGGGCTGCACCATCGTTGCCCTCACTGCGGCACCGAAGAGGAGTACTACACCAACGACTACCACCTCGCGCTGGTTTCGGCCCACGTCGAGGCGCACGTGCCGGGGGAGGAGCACGCTCCGGCGATGGCCGAGCGGCGTGAAGAAGCCAATCGGATGGCCGGCTTCGGCGTGGGCGCCTGATCTCGACCGATCGACTCGGCGGTCTCCCCCCGCCCTGCATGGGGCGCCGGGGGCGTCCGAACTGAAGTAAGCCGGCGGGATGGGCCCCCGAACGCGACGATGCGGGCACTAACTCAGCGGAGGTACGGGTCGGCCTCGGTCCTCGCACTCGCCGAGGTCGAAGCGCCGACGCCCGACGCGACGAGCGTGCTCGTCAAGGTCGAAGCGGCCTCGGTCAACGCGTTGGACTGGCGCACGATGCAGGGCAAGCCGTTCCTGATCCGCTTCTCCAACGGGCTCGGGCGTCCCAAGCGAGCGGTCCGCGGCGTGGACCTCGCCGGACGGGTCGAACAGGTGCGCCAGGGCGACTCGCGGTTCAAGGTGGGGGACGAGGTCTTCGGACTGGGCAGCGGTTCGTTCGCCGAGTTCGCGGCGGCCGACGAGAGCGAGCTGGTGCACAAGCCCCCGTCCATCCCGTTCGTCGACGCCGCGACGCTCGGGGTGGCCGCCGTCACGGCGCTCCAGGCTCTGCGCGACCATGGACGCGTCCGGGC
>DASYZY010000048.1:0-2408 GCA_035945735.1 Thermoplasmata archaeon | reverse complement strand
GACCCCGTCCGCCCGGGGCCGTCGACTACGACGCGCTGCCACGGCGACCCTCCCGGGTCCGGATCTCCTCGACGTAGAAGCGTTCGGCGAGCTCCGCCTCGACGTCCCCGATCGGCAGCGCCTCCTCCTCGCTCCCGAAGTAGCGTACCAGCGCGGCCGCCGCCGCGAGCCGGACCGCTCGGGAGCGCAGCCGCGGGGAGAAGACCGGGTGCGCATCGCGCTCGAGCGCCCGCTCGGTGATCTTGCGGAGCCGGTCGTACAGCGACGGCGGAAGTCGGACGGGCCGGGGCCGGAACCGGTGGGAGACCAGCGGGTGGCGGGACTGGATGGCGTGCAGCAGCGTCACGTGGTCGCGGATCCGGTCGGCGAGCGAGAAGTCCAGCTCGCCGAGTTCGAGGCGCTCGGCGCTGCGCTCGACCGCGCGGAACCGCTCCTTGGTCATCGCGTGGAACCGGAGCAGCATCCGGTCCTCGAGGGCGGCGAAGTTGGGATCGGCGACGGTGGTCCAGTAGTCGGAGGCGCTGCCGGTCCGCACGTTGTAGTTCACGCTGAAGAACGAGCGGAAGGTGTACGGGCCCACCGTGCCGAAGGTGGTCTCCCACTTCACCTCGCGCTGCTCCATGACGAGCTTGAGCGGCTCGACCATCCCGCGGTACTTGAACCAGTCATTGAACTCCGGCACGATGAAGTTGAACGTGCGTCCCTGGTAGTAGGCGCCCACGCGAAGGAACTGGACCGGCGTGATCCCGCCGCAGTAGCGGTTCCGACCGGGGAGCCCGTGGGCGGGGACGGCGGTCCGCGGGTTGCCCCGGATGAGGTCGTCGATCGCGAAGGTCTTGCCGGTCCCGGCCGGCCCGAACAGCGCGAGGTGAAAGCCCGTGCTGCCGGTCGCGCGGCCGGTCGGCGCGACGAGCGGCACGTCGACCAGCGCGTACTGCTGCAGCAGCGACAGCAGCGGGTCGAGATAGAGCGCCTCGCCGAACAGGCCTCGGAAGTACTCGGCCAAGGCCCGGGCATCAAAGGTGCGTCCGAACTCTAGGGTCTCCTCGAGCCGCTCGCCGACGATCTCGCGCAGGCGCTCGAGGAACTCCGAGTCCATCGAGCGAAGCTCTTCCCCCTCGTCGGTGACCGGCCCGTAGGCGCCTTCCGGCAGCGCCTCCCGCGTGACCTCGCCCAGGAGGAGCTCGCGTAGCGTCTCGGGCTCCGGCACCGAATAGCTGCGCTCGCTCCGCGCATCCGGCAGCTCCTCCAGCAGCCCGCGACGCCGGAGCCGGAGGAGGAGGCGCGAGGGGTCCTCGAAGATCCGATCGCGGCGCAGGCGGGAGCGGAGCTCCTCGAGGCTGAACCGGGCCGGCAGCGTGGCCACACCGCGGGTCGACCGGCGCCGGTCGGCGTCGGCCACCAGCGCCGCGAGGACCCGCGCGACGCCGCGCTCTTCATCCCCGAGTTCGATCGCACCGGCCGCCACGGCCGCGATTCGACTCCCTCCGAGCGTAAATATACATCGAAGACGACGCGCCCGTGTGGGCCGCGGCGGCTCGGTGTACGAGCGGGAACTGAAAGAGATCCTGCGCGACGGCCACACGCCCGCCTCCCCGCACGCCCCCGACGGCGCCGGCAGCGGGGCGCCCTTCCTCGTCGTCCGAGCCGCGGGATCGCTCGGCTTCGACCTCGTGGCGCTCCGTCCGGAGTTCGCCTTCCCCATCGAGGTGAAGGCCTCGCATTCGACGGCGATCCACTTCTCCTCGGCGAGCGGACGCGCGGCCGAGCAGCTGAAGACCCATCGCGAGGAGGTGGAGCGCGTCGGACTTCTCGCCCTGTACGCGTACCGGCGGCTGGGCCACCGCAAGGGGGACCCGTGGCGCATGTTCGTGGCGCCCGGTCCGCCCTCGCGCGGACGGCTCGGCCTCCTGCGGAGGCGACTGCCGCCTATTGAGTCGACGCGGAGCGGGCAGGCGGTGCTCCGCTGGGACCGCGGGATGGCGTTGACCGAATTCCTCTCCTGCGTGGGCGAGCTGCTCGAGCAGCCCGCCTAGGAGCCGCGGCCCATTGCCGGTCCACGTTAGCGCGGCGGTCTCCGGCCGGGTCGGTCGACGCCCCGAAGGGCTGGTCGACCTCCTGGTGGAGGTCGGGGACCGGGCGCTGGAGCTGGCCGGCCGCAAGCCGGTGGAGCTCCTGTTCGTCGGCTCGATGGCGGCCGGTCCGCTCGCTGGGGTCGAGAACCTGGTCGCGCAGCTCTCGGACCGGCTCAACCTCGAGGGGACGAGCGGGGCGCGCATCGACGCCGCCTCGGCGAGCGGGGCCGCGGTCTTCCACAGCGCCGTCACGGAGCTCGCCGCCGGCCGGGCCGAGCGGGCGCTCGTGCTCGCGGGGGAGAAGATGACCTCGCGGCCAACGGCGGAGGTTAC
>DASYZY010000047.1:0-10251 GCA_035945735.1 Thermoplasmata archaeon | reverse complement strand
CGAGCGGATCGACCGGCAGACGCTGGGCGCGAAGTACGTCCAAACCCTGGACACCGCCGAAGAGGCGGTCAAGATCCTCCAGGCCGAGGTCCGTCACCAGGAACCGGTGGTCTAGATCGGTTCGGGGGAACCGCGAAGGCGCGCGAGAACCCTGGCGGCGCGCTGCCGTAGACCCCGATGGAAGACCGCCCAGATCCAGGTCGGGTAGAGCCAGTAGTTTCGCTTGAGGAGCAGGAAGCTCGCCGACGCCGGCGAGCAGCCGCCGGAGGGGTTGGCGACCAGCACGCGACAGTAGACCGCACCCGCGTTCACGAACAGGTAGGGCACGAGGAGGGCCAGCGAGACGGCACTCGCCAGCAGCGCCGCCCTCCACTCCCGACGGAGCAGGTGGGCTCCGATCGCGATCGCGTTGGCGAACTGTTTGAGCCCGAGCGCGATGATCTCGAACACGGGAGCCCACCGGCCCCGCGTCGGGGCTAGGGCGAGCGAGAGGGCGAGGAGCGGGACGAAGTCGTTCTGGCCGTTCGCCGCGAGCAACGCGACCCACGGCATCGCGACCGCGCTCGCGGCGTACCGGTCCCGGCGGAGCGCGAGAACGCTGCCCACCCAGGCGCCGATCGAGAGCCAGCGGTAGTCGACGCCGGGAACCTGTAGGTAGGTCAGGAGCGGGAGGTACACGTAGTAGGTGAACTCGTGGTGCACGCTGCCGTACTGGGTGTAGTCGAAGGAGACCGGCCGGGTGTACAGCGCCAGACCGGCGCGGGCGAACGCCGGCGTGGCGTACGGCTCGTCCGACACCCCGTTCCAAACGCCGGTGGCCGCGGATACGATGGCGAGCAGCAGCCCTCCGGCGAGCAAGGCGGGAACGAGCCACGGACGATCGGCCCCGGTTCGATCGAAGCGTCCGGCGAGGAGCAACGTCAGCGCGACGGTGGGGAGGATCGCGAGCGCGCCGAAGGGCGGGAAGACCGTCGCCAGCACCAGGGGCACGGTGGCGGCCGCCCCGAGCAGCAGCAGGATCGGGAGCGCGCGCGGAACGGTCGTGCGGGGCGGCGGGGCGGCCGCTGCGGCGCCGTTCACTCCGCGGGTCACCTCGGTGCGAGGTGGGGCCGTCCGAATTTGAATCGGAGTCTCTTGCACCCCAAGCAAGAAGGATGGACCAAGCTACCCCACGGCCCCACGGGGTGTGCGCGCATCGAGCGCGCCGGACACTTAACGGTTCAGGGAGCGAGCGCCG
The DNA here is from genome assembly GCA_035945735.1 of Thermoplasmata archaeon. Classification (GTDB taxonomy): domain Archaea; phylum Thermoplasmatota; class Thermoplasmata; order Lutacidiplasmatales; family UBA184; genus JAKIVR01. The sequence continues at coordinate 9,014 of DASYZY010000047.1, read as the reverse complement.
CTCACGGGTGCAGAATGAACCACATGGTAACGCCGGCGGCCGCGATGATCGTCGTGTTCACCAGGGAGAGCCAGAAGAACGCCCAGAGCTCCCGGCGCCCCTCCTCGGGGGGGGTTTCCGGCGGGGGCAGCGATCCGCCCGGCGAGCGCGCGTACGGGGTCTGGAAGGCGACCTCGCTCACGGCCGGGAGGACGGAGAACCGGGGTAAAAAGGGGTTCGTTCCTACCGGGTCTACCCGGCGAACCACGGGAGCCGGGCGGCGGGCCCGACCGGCTTCAGCACGAGCATGTGCACGTTCGGGCCCGGGTCGCCCGGCGCGTACGTGAATCGGTGCGCGATCTGGTACAGCATCCAGAGCGCCTCCTCGTCGCTGCTCACTCCGAGAGTGCCCAGCACGTCGACATGGAATCGCCGTTTCAGGATCTGCAGGAGCTCCTCGAAGTCGACCGAGCCGACGTCGCCGCCGGCGGCGGCCTCCCGGAGCAGCCCGACCAGCACGCCGGTGGCGAGCCACAGGACCTCGAGCCGGGTGAGCGTCGCGTCGTGCCAGTGGGGCTCGCGCTCGACCCCCTCCGCGGGTACCACGAGGATCCGCAGGTCGGAGGAGGGCAGGCCGGCCTTGCGCGAGCGCATCTGCGCCCAGGCGGCCTCGGCCTCGGCCGCGGTGGGAACGACGAGGATCGAGGCGTCGCCCGCCTCGACGATGGAGGGGCGGAACTCTGGCGTGTCCAGCAGGACCCGGATCGGCGGGCCCGAGGCCTGGCTGGCCCGGACCCAGAAGGCGGCGCCGCCCCCGCGCGTCACCGGGTCGCGGACGCGGTCGTAGCCCATGCGGCGCAGCGCCTCCTCCGCATGGCGCACCGCCTCGGGTTCGGGGGCCTCCCCCGACGGTGCGTGCGCACGCTCGGGCATCGGAGGCGGACGACCCTCCGAATCGGGATAAGGAGTACGCTCGAAGTGAACGCTCAGCTACCGAGCCGAAGCCCCGGGTGGAGCCACAGCCCGTTGGCCACGAGGAGCAGGATCACCGCGAGCAGGTACGGCCCCGAAAAAATGAATCCGACCCGGGCCCACCGGCGCTCGGGGGTCCGCCACAGGGGAGCGGTCAGCGCGGTGAAGAGCAGCGCGAGGCCGACGACAGCGATGGCGACGACGGGCAGGAGCGGGGCGGTGAGCACCAGGAGCGCGCTCGCGGGCACGAGCGCCGCCGCGCTCACGACCACCACCTTCGCGGAGTAGGCAGGGTCCTCCATGCGGGGGAGCATCGGGAGTCCGACCCGGGCGTAGTCCTCGCGCAGGAGGAGCGCGAGGCTCCAGAAGTGGGGCGGCGTCCACAGGAACAGTAGGAGGGCGAGGGCCAGCGCGCCCTCGGTCCAGTGCCCCACCGCCGCCGCGCTGCCGGCCAGCGCGGGGGCGCTGCCGGCGAAGCCGCCGATGACGATGTTCCAACTCGAGCGGCGCTTGAGCCAGATCGTGTAGACGACGACGTAGCTCAGGGTGCCGAGCAGGATCGATAACCCGGTGAGCGGGTTGAGGAGCCAGCTCGCGAGCCCGATGCTCAGGACCGAGAGGCCGACCCCGATCGCGAGCACGTGCCCGGGCTCGGCGATGCGCCGCTCGGGGATCGGCCGGGCCCGCGTCCGGCGCATCCGCTCATCGAGGTCCCGGTCGAGGTAATGGTTCAGCATCGCCGCCCCGGCGCTGGCCAGCGCGCCGAGGCCGAGGAGCAGGAGCAGCGCGGTCAGGTCGACCGGACCGCTCCGGGCGACGAAGTAGCCGGCGAGCGCCACCGCGACGATGAGGGCGGTGATCGCCGGCTTCGAGAGCTCGACGTAGTCGGCCAGCCGGGACGTGAGCCCCACAGCGCGCCCCTTCGGTCCCTGCGGGATAACCCTGCCGGGCTACGCTCGACCGGGAGTCGGGCCGGGCCGCGCCGGCGCCGGCTCTCCGTCGATGACCCGGTACGGGTCGGCCGGCGCCTCGGCTCCCGCCTCGACGACCCATTGGCGCCAGCGGCGGGGCAGGAAGCGGAGGTTGGCGACCAGCGCGAGCACCAGGAGCAGGAGGAACAGCACCGTGGCTAGGGCGAAATGGAGCAGCACGACCCCCACGGCGAGCCCGCTCTCCACGACGACGGCGCCGAGGAGCGCCTGGACGATGACCGCCGCGCCGCTCGCGATGGACAGGCGGAGCACCGCCTGCCGCGAGCGCTCCCACAGGACGGCGCCGACGACGACGGCGAGCACGAACAGCGAGAGCACGAAGGCGCCGAGCCGGTGCGCGCTCTCGATGCCGGCGGCGCCGGTGTCCGGCGGGAGCACCTGGGAGCCGAAGCAGGTCGGCCACGACGGGCAGGCCAGCCCGCTCCCGCTCGCCATCACGTTGCCCCCGAGCAGGATGGTCACGTAGCAGGCGGAGAAGGCAAGCGCCGTCAGCGCCCCGAACAGACGGTGCCGGCCCTCCACGGGGCTAGCCTCCCTCGACCGGAGCGCTCGTCGCCGTGGGCACCGGCACCATCGGGCGCCGGCCGACCGGCTCCGGCGTGGGGAGCGGCGAGGGGCCGGTCATCGTGCTGGGCAGGGGCTCGCCCCAGGGATCGGCCTGGGTGACCGGCGCGCCGCCGTAGTAGGAGTAGGCCATGTTGGCGGCGAAGATGAGCTGGCCGATCCCGAGGATGAAGGCGCCGAGCGAGGAGACGAGGTTGAGCAGCTGGAACTGCTCGGTCGGCAGATAGGTGTAGACGCGGCGCGGCAGTCCCTCGGCGCCGAGGATGAACCAAGGGAAGAGCAGCAGGTTCGCGCCCACGTACGTGAGCAGGAAGTGCATCTGCGCGAGCGTCTGGTTGTACCAGCGCCGGGTCCAGATCGGGAAGTAGAAGTAGATCCCGGCGAAGATCGCGAAGAGCGTGCCCCCGACGAGGATGTAGTGGAAGTGCGCCACGACGAAGTAGGTCGCGTGGTAGAGGTAGTCGATCGGGATCGACGCGAGCATGAGCCCGGATAGGCCGCCGATCACGAAGCCGGTGATGAAGCCGAGGCACCACCACATCGGGGTGGCCATCCAGATCCGGCCGCCCCAGAGCGTCGCGACCCAGTTGAAGGTCTTGACGGCGCTCGGCACCGCGATCGCCATCGTGGACAGCATGAACACGAACCGGACGTCGGTGGAGAGCCCCGTGACGAACATGTGGTGCTCCCAGACCGCGAAGCTGAGTACAGCGAAGACCCCGAGCGCGATGACCATCGCCGCGTAGCCGAAGATGTCCTTGCGGGCGAGCTTCGGGATGATGGTGGAGATGAGGCCGAAGGCCGGCAGGACCATGATGTAGACCTCGGGGTGCGCGAAGAACCAGAACATGTTCTGGTACAGCAGCGCCCCGCCGAGCGGCGTGCCGTTGGCCGCGGCGAGCAGGTGGGTGCCCAAGTTCCGGTCGGCGAGCACCATGGTCAGCGCGATCGAGAGCGAGGGGAGGGCGAACAGGAGCAGGATCGAGTTGATGAACGTCGCCCAGACGAACAGCGGCATGTTCCAGTACTCGACGCCCGGGGCGCGGTGCTTGATGATCGTGACGATGAAGTTGATCGCGCCGAGCATCGACGAGATGGACAGGATGTGCAGGCCGAGCACCCACAGGTCGATCCCGTGGGGGTTGTCGACCGGCGACTGCAGCGACAGCGGCACGTAGCCGGTCCAGCCGGCGCTTGCGTTCGACAGCAGCAGGATCACGCCGGCCGGCGGGATCATCCAGAACGCGATCGCGTTGATCCGGGGCAGCGCCATCTCCTTCGCCCCGATCATCGACGGGACGAGGAAGTTCCCGAAGCCGGCGAGCGTCGGGATGATGAACATGAAGATCATCAGCACCCCGTGCATCGTGAACAGGATCGAGTAGACGTCCGGGGTGATCCCGAGCGTCGTCTCGGGACTCAACCCGAGCCCCTGCACGACCCCTAGGTCGGTGCGGATGACGGTGGCATAGATGCCGCCGATGAAGAAGAACACGAGGCCGGTGACGATGTACATGACCCCGATCCGGCGGTGATCGGTCGTCAGCAGCCACAGCTTCGCCGCGCGGACGAACCAGACTCCGCGCCGGGACAGGAACAGCAGCGCGAGGGCGGCGCCGACGACGACGAGCGCCGCCTCGATGAACGCGAGCTGGTCGGAGGCGCTGATCATGCCAGGACCCCCGCGAAGAGGTAGGCGATGAGCAGACCCGCCGCGACGACGACGATGACCTTCACGGCCCGGGCCAGGTCGACGTCACCGAGCAGCCGACCGGGGCTGGGGTGGACCCGGCGGCCCTCGGGCCACTCGCGGTAGGCGCGGTCGATGAGGTGGGTCATCAGCGCGCCGAGCAGGAAGAGGAGGGCGAGGGCGAGACCGAAGGACTCCTCGACCCCGGGGCCGACGATGACGCCGAGGGTGAGGACGTAGTAGACGAGGAGGGCGATCGCGATGAGGCAGAGCACCGAGATCGCGAGGTACACGTCCATGACCCGGCGCCGCAGCTGGGCGTAGGCCGCCTCGCGCAGAGCATCGACGGACTCACTCAAAGAGCGCCACCCTCCGGTGCGGCACGCCGCGCAGCCGGTCGACGCGGTACAGGATCCCGACGAGCAGGAGGAAGAGCACGATCGCGGCGAAGGAGGTCAGCGCGAGCGCCAGCAGGTCGAAGGCGTAGTGCCGGCTCGCCAGCAGATCGGTCGCCGACCACACGGCGCCGGCGGACGCCAGCGTGCCGAACATGAGGAGCAGGAGGAGCACGCCCCACAGGACGCCCGTGCGGTACGGGCCCTCGCTCACGCCGGTCCTCCGGAGCCGCTCGGGCTACCCGCGCCGACCGGTCGGGGCGCGCCCGGCCCGGAGGCGGGCGCTGGCGTCCCGGCGGGCGGCGAGTAGATACCGGGCAGTCGCAGCGCGCGCTCCCGGGCGTCGAGCCTGGAGCGGTAGCTCTTGCGGTACCGCCAGTAGAAGAGCCCGACGACGACGGCGTTCACAGCGAAGATCGGTCCGATCCGCTCGGCGACGAGCATCGGCGGGATGGCGAGGCCCGGAGTGAGCCCGCCCCAGACGGTCATCAGGATGAAGAATCCGAGGAGCGAGTTGCCGATGAACAGGAACAGCGGCCGGTCCCGAGGATGGGTCCGCTTCGAGCGGTCCAGGAAGGGCAGGAACAGGACGTAGAGGATCAGGACCGTCGTCATTCCGATGGCCAGGACCGGCGTGATGCCCTGGAAGTCGACCATCTTGAACAGCCACAGGAAGTACCAGTCGGGCTCGGTCACCGATTGGGGGGCGGCCGTGTTGCCGACGTACGTGGGCAGCTGCCACGGCCAGAGCGCGGCCATCCCGAACAGCAGGCCGAGGTAGAGCAGCGCCCACTTCGTCATGTAGAAGAAGATGTGCGGCCAGAACGGGACCCCGTCCCGGTCCTCCTTCTCGGTGAAGCGCCGGCGCTGGACCGGATCGGACGTCGCCGGCGGCGCGATCCCATGCGCCTCGAACAGGGAGATGTGCGCGTACAGGAGCGCGCCGAGCGCCAGCGGCAGGAGCACCACGTGGGCGGCGAACATCCGGGACAGCAGGCCCTGGCCCGTGCCGTCGGCGAGGATGAACGGCCCGAGCAGCGGACCGAAGGTGGGGAGCCGCAGGGCGAGCACGAGGCCCACCTGCGTCGCGTTGTACGAGATCTGCGTGTAGGGAAGGATGTAGCCGGTGAACCCCATGCCGAGGGTGGTGAGCATGAGCAGCGTGCCCACCATCCAGCTGAACTCTCGCGGTGCCTTGTAGACGCCGAGATAGTAGCCGCGGTAGAAGTGGACGATCGCCAGGAAGATCATCGCGTACGAGCCGTAGAGGTGGCTCGACAGCAGCAGCGAGCCCATCGGCAGGGAGTTCACGATGTACGACGTCGAGCACCAGGCCGCCGGGGAGGCCGACAGCTGCCCGACCGCCTGGCCGCAGGCCGTGTAGGTCGGGTTGACGCTTGGCTGGTAGTAGAACAGGAGCAGGAGGCCCGAGACTACCTGGTACAGGAACGCGGTGACGACGAAGGCACCGGTCCAGTAGCTCGGCTTGAAGGTGAAGGCGGGCTGCGGCCGGAGCGCCCATTTGGGGATGCCGGCCCGGTCCTCGATGAACCCCCAGGTGCGGTTGAGGGTCCGGTTGAACCACCGCTCGAACATCGCCCTAGCTCGGGAAGAAGCAGGCCACGACGGGAGACTGCTTGCTGAGCTGCGAGGTCGCGCCGACCCCGTAGTCGCCCTGCAGCGTGTCGAAGTGCCCGTTCACCGGCGGGCCGGTCACCCCGATCGCGCTGAGCGAGTCGTCGCTCGAGTTCCAGTCGAGGGTCACCTGGGGGAGCGGGAGCACCGCCGGCCCGGTGAGGTTCGAGGCCCCATTGGTGACGTCGTAGGTCGAGCCGTGGCAGCTGCAGTGGAGGTAGAAGTTGAGGGTCCCGAAGTTCTTCGCGCAGGTGCCGGGCGGATAGTACGCGATCGCCGGCGCCGGGCAGCCCAGGTGCTGGCAGATCGCCGAGAAGGCGACGATCGACTTCTGCGGGCCGACGCCGCCGACGACGTTGGTCGCCCCGCCGCTGCCGCCGGAGGGCGGCGCCAGGTTGAGCAGGAAGTTGGGCTCGTTACGGAGCGGGTAGGCGAAGGTGTAGACATCCGGCGTCGTGACATTGTACTCCTTCATCACCTTCGTCGCGGTGAGCGGGCTTCCGTCGACGTCGAGCAGCCCGACCTTCGGGTAGCTGCTGAGGCCGACGATCGGGGGCTTGCCGAGATACTGGATCGCCGCCACCCCCAGGCCCCCGCCGCCGGCGGCGATGAGCCCGCCCGTCACGAGGAGCTTGAGGACGTTCCGGCGGGTCTCGTCGACCTCCTGCTCGGGGCCCGCGTTCGTCGCGGCCACCCGGCGCACTTGGCCGATCGGCAGCTCGGTGTACGCCCGGCTCTCGGCGCGCATCGGGCAGGTGGCGGGGCACAGGGTACTCACCGGAGCGTCCTCCCTTCGCTCATGTCGTGGAGCTCCCCCGGCACCGCCGGGTTCGGGATCTGCGCATCCCCCGGCAGCTCGGCCCGGTCGCTGTTGTAGAAGACCGCCCAGGTGATCGCGATCCCGAGCAGCGTCGCGCCGATCTCGACGACCGTGATCGTGTCGTCGATGGAGAGCGTCATGGGTTCCCTCCCGGCGGCTCGCTCGGGCGGGCCAACGGGGCCGGCACCGACGAGGCCCACGACCAGCTGCCCGGCCCCAGCGCGGAGATCGCGCAGGCCGTCGCGACCGGATCGAGCCGGACGGCGACCGAGGTGAGCGTCGCCGCTGGCGCGGAGGCGACGGCGGCCGGTATCGCCGGAGCGGCCCGGTCGGGGAGGAACGACGAGGGTCCGAGCAGGTAGCCGCGGAGACCCGCCGCGCCGCCGGTGAGCGCGGAGGCGGGCACGCCGGCCGAGGAGGAGAGCTCGCCGAGGAGCTCGTCCTTGAGGCGCATGGCGCGGCCGTACCAGCGACCGAGCATGCGCAACGTCCCTTTTCCCTGCGGGCCGAGCAGCAGCATCGCGCCGATGCCGAGCAGGATGAGCCAGTCGACCTCGCTGAACAGAGCCATGCTAGCCTAAGCGCCTCCCGCGAGCGCCGGCCGCGGCTCCCGCTTCGACTCCCAGCGACCGGCGAACCAGGTGCCCCCGAGGTAGAGCCCGACCATGGGGGTCGCGATCAGCAGCATCGTGACGCCCGAGTTGTCCGGCGTGACCACCATGCCGAAGAACAGCGAACCGATGATCGCGGCCCGCCAGTGCTGCCGCCAGCTCTTGGCCGGTACGAGGCCGAGCCGGGTGAGGGTGTAGATGAAGACGGGAAGCTCGAAGACGATCCCGAAGGCGAGCGAGTAGAGCAGGGAGAAGGTGACGAAGGCCTGCACCCCGAGGACCGGCGCGAGCCCCATGGCGCTCACGTAGGCGAACAGGAACCGGAAGGTGAGCGGCGTGAGCAGGAAGAGCCCGGCCAGGAATCCGATGGCGAACAGGACGCTCGCGGGGATCCCGATGCGCCGGATCAGCTCGCGCTCGTTCCGACGCAGCGCCGGGACCAGGAAGGCACCCACCTCGTGCACGATCCACGGCATGCCGACGACGAGCGCGAGCAGGATCGCGATCTCGAACTGGGCGACGATCGAGTCCCCGACCCCCACGTTGAGCAGCGTGACGCCGGGCGGCAGCAGGTAGGCCGTGAGCCAGCGGAACACCTGCGCCGTGACGTTGTAGAACAGGTTGGGGTAGGGATACACGAGCCAGATCGTGCGACCGAACTCGTGCACGCGGAGCCAGCGGAGCTGGAAGGTCAGCAGGAAGCCGAGGATCGGGCCGTGGACCAGCGCGATCCGCACGAGACGGCGGCGCAGCTCGCCCACGACGGCGAGGATCCGGTCGAGCCCCCGCATCGCCTAGTCGCACCGGACCTCCCGCCCGGTGCCTCCGCCGGGAGCGCCCGGACCGTTCCTCCGTGTTCGAAACGCGCCGAAGGCCATCTCTCGGGCGAGTCTAGCGGGGCGGAGGCGAGGCCGCCGCCTGCTGGGCCTTGAGCTCCTGCTCCACCTCGAATCGGCCCTTCTTGAACTCCCCCATGGCTCGTCCGAGGCTGTGGGCGAACTTCGGGATCTTGCTCGACCCGTAGAACAGTACGGCCACGACCACGGCGATGATGAGCCAGTCGTCTAGGCTATCGAACATCTAGGCCACCGACGTGGGAGCCCGACGTCGGTGGATATGGCGTTCGTACCGGGGGACCGAACCGGTCCGTATGGTGCGAACTTGCGAGGGATAAGCGGCGCGCCGGAGCTCCTCCGGGTCGTCGACCGCGAGACCCGGCGTCGGCCTCGCGGCCATCCGGAGCCCGCGCACGGGACTCGGGGGTCCGAGACCCCGGCGCTACTGCGCTTCGAGGAAGATCGCTTCCGACACGCCGGCGACGGCGCGCTCGACGGCGACCTCCGCGAGCGTCGCGAG
>DASYZY010000046.1:0-14562 GCA_035945735.1 Thermoplasmata archaeon | reverse complement strand
AGGGTGTAGATCGTGCGTTCCTTGATCGCGTTCTCGATGTCGAAGCTCAGGTAGGTCAGCGGCGGCCGGAACGGTTCGCACCGCTCGACGAACCCCTTCGCAGTGGGAAGGACGCGCAGGACGCGACCGACCGCGTAGCGGGCGCGCTCCGCCTCGTTGGCCTCCTCGGCCTCGAAGGCGATGGTCAGGCCTAGGTGGAGGTCGTACAGGAAGCGGTGGACGAACGGGATGTCGCAGGCGAGCACCGACGCCTCCTCTCCCGAGCGCCGGTAGCGCTCTCGGAAATCCGGTACCAGCCACGGGTGATGCAACCGGACGGTCGCGACCGGTCGAAAGCTCCCCCGTACCCACAGCGGGGCCCCGTCGCTCTCGACGCGCACGACCTCCCCCTCGTCCTTCAGGCGGCCCAGCTGCTCGGCGTCGGGCTCGGTGAGCTGGAAGTACGGCTCGAAGCCGCTCACCAGCGCGACGACGCTCTCGCCGGAGGGCGTACGGCCGTAGAGCTCCACGACGACGTTCTTCCCCTCCTCCCGGTAGGAGCCTCCCAGCAGGAACAGCCGTTCGCGAGCCACGGCGTGGGGACCGGACCCGGGCTAATTAGTGGTCCCACGCGGGCCGTGGAGAACGCCCGCGGTACGGCCTCCACCGTCGGTGGAAACGGCCGTCGCGGGCGCTCGTTCCCTCGAGCGGGCCGAATCTTAAATAGGGGGTCTCGGTGGGTCGCCCCCGCTCGAGAGTTTCGACGATGCCGCCCCCTTCTGGTATGAATACCGCCGGCAAGTTGCACCGGCTCCGCCAGCGGCGACGCTGGTCGGACCGGTACTACAAGCGGCGCACGCTCCACCTCAAGGAGCGCTCCGATCCGCTGGAGGGAGCGCCCCAGGCCCGGGGGATCGTGATCGAGAAGGTCGGCGTCGAGGCCAAGCAGCCCAACTCGGCCATCCGCAAGTGCGTGAAGGTCCAGCTCATCAAGAACGGCCGCCAGGTGACCGCGTTTGCCGTGGGCGACGGCGCGATCAACTTCATCGACGAGCACGACGAGGTGCTGGTGGAGGGGATCGGCGGGCGCATGGGCCGGTCGTACGGCGATATCCCCGGCGTACGCTACAAGGTCATACAGGTCAACGGCGTTTCCCTGGACGAGCTCGTCCGGGGCCGCAAGGAGAAGCCGCAGCGATGAGCCCCGCCGAGTTCGTTCCTCCCCCGCCGGAGCCGGCGCCGGAGGAGGCGCCTCCCTCCCCCTCTCGGCCCCCGGCCCCGCCGCCCCCGCCCTTTGCGATGCCGGCGCTGTTCGGGAAGTTCAGCTTCGAGGGCATCGAGGTGCACGACCCCGGCCTCGCCCCGTACCTGTACCTGCACCCCGTCTACAGCCCGCACACCGAGGGGAAGCTCTCGGGCCGGCCGTTCCTGAAGGCGCAGATGCACGTCGTCGAACGGCTCGCGAACCACCTCATGAAGGGCGGGAAGTTCACGGGCAAGAAGTCCAAGGCGATCCGCACGGTGCGCGAGGCCTTCGAGCAGCTCGCCAAGACCGAGAAGCAGAACCCGCTGCAGCTCCTGGTCAACGCCGTCGAGAACGCCGCGCCGCGCGAGGAGGTCACCCGGCTCCAGTTCGGGGGCATCTCCGTACCCCGGGCGGTCGACTCGGCGCCGGCCCGGCGCCTCGCCGTCGCCATCCGGAACCTCGCCCAGGGGGCGATCCAGGCCTCGCGCAAGTCCACCAAGTCGATCTCCGTCTGCCTCGCCAACGAGATCGCCCTGGCCGCGAAGGGGGACCTGACGAGCTTCGCGGTCGGGCGGAAGGAAGAGGTCGAGCGGGTGGCCCAGTCGGCCCGCTAGGGCCGAGCCGGAGGCAGGGAGTCCCATGACGCACATCCGGAGCGAGCTCGCGAAGGCGATCCCGGACATGATGCACCGGACCGCGCAGATCCGGAACATCGGGATCGTCGCCCACATCCATCACGGCAAGACGACGCTCTCCGACAATCTCCTCGCGGCCGCTGGGATGATCTCGAACGAGCTCGCCGGCAAGCAGCTGGACCTGAACTTCGACGAGCAGGAGCAGGCCCGATTGCTCACCATCAACAACGCCGATGTCACGATCGTCCACGAGTACGAGCAGCAGCAGTATCTGATCAACCTCATCGACACCCCCGGCCACGTCGACTTCGGGGGCGACGTCACGCGCGCCATGCGGGCGGTCGACGGCGCCGTCGTCGTCGTCTGCGCCGTCGAGGGCGTGATGGCGCAGACCGAGACGGTCCTGCGTCAGGCGCTGCGCGAGAAGGTCAAGCCGGTCCTGTTCATCAACAAGGTCGACCGGGCGATCAAGGAGCTCAAGCTCACCACCGAGAGCTTCCAGAAGCGGTTCATGGAGATCATCACCGAGGTGAACGAGCTCATCCGGAAGATGGCCCCCGAGGAGTTCGTCGACGAATGGAGCGTCGACCCTCGGGACGGCTCCGTCGCCTTCGGCAGCGGCTACGAGAACTGGGCGATCTCTGTCCCGTACATGCAGCGCACCGGCGTGAAGTTCAAGGACCTCGTCGAGTACGTGTCGACCGGCCGTTCGCGCGAGATCGCGCAGAAGGCCAAGATCAACGACGTGGTCTTCGACATGGTCGTCAAGCACCTCCCGAGCCCGGAGGTCGCCCAGCGCTACCGCATCCCCAACATCTGGCGGGGCGACGCGGGGAGCGCGGTCGGCCAGGCGATGGCCGGGACCCAGACCGAGGGGCCCACGGCGTTCATGGTCACCGACATCACCATGGACCCCAACGCCGGGGAGATCGCCACGGGGCGGCTGTTCTCCGGCAAGCTCCAAAAGGGCATGGAGCTGCAGGTCGTCGGTACCAAGCTCAAGAACCGCGTGCAGCACGTCTCGCTCTTCATGGGTCCCGAGCGGCTCATGGTCGAGGAGGTCACCGCCGGCAACATCGCCGCGGTCATCGGGCTCTCCGACGCCTTCGCCGGCACCACGATGTCCAACGCGCCGGAGATGGTCCCGTTCGAGGAGATCCGGCACGTCAGCGAGCCGGTCGTCACTGTCGCGATCGAGCCGAAGCACATGGCCGACCTCCCCAAGCTCATCGAGACGATGCGCAAGGTCGCGAAAGAGGACGCGAGCCTGCGCGTCGAGATCAACCCCGAGACCGGCGAGCACCTACTGTCCGGGATGGGCGAGCTCCACCTGGAGATCACCCAGTACCGGATCGTCAACGACTACAAGGTCGAGATCGAGGCCTCCAAGCCGATCGTCGTCTACCGCGAGACCGTCGGCGGTCCGGGCGGGCCCTTCGAGGGGAAGTCGCCCAACAAGCACACCAAGTTCTACTTCGAAGTCGAAGCGCTCCCGGCGGGCGTGGTCGCCGCCATCCGCGACGGCGAGATCCCCCAGGGCAAGAGCTTCAAGGACACGAAGGCGCTCGTCAACAAGCTCACCGAGCTCGGCGTGGACCGCGACGAGGCCCGCGGCATCACCGCCGTCGACGGGACGAACCTGCTCCTGGACGTGACCAAGGGCATCCAGTACCTCAACGAGACGATGGAGCTCATCGTCGACGCCTTCAAGGAGGCGATGAACCGCGGCCCGCTCGCCAACGAGAAGGTCTACGGTCTCAAGGTACGGCTGGTCGACGCGAAGCTCCACGAGGACTCGATCCACCGCGGTCCCGCGCAGACCATCCCCGCGGCCCGCTCCGGCATCTACGGCGCCATGTGCGTCGCCGGCCGGGTGCTGCTCGAGCCGATGCAGAAGGTCACGGTCAACGTTCCGCAGGAGGTGCTCGCCAACGGCACCCGCGAGCTCCAGCGCCGGCGCGGCGAGATCCAGGACATGACGAGCGTCGGCGACCTGCAGACGATCGTGGCGAAGGTCCCGGTCGCCGAGATGTTCGGATTCGCCTCCGACATCCGGAGCGCGACGGCGGGCAAGGTGCTCTGGGCCACCGAATCGATGGGCTTCGAGACGCTCCCGAAGGAGATGCAGCCCGAGGTCGTGGGCCAGATCCGCCAGCGGCGCGGGCTCAAGCCCGAGCCGTACGACGCGGCGTACTACTCCGGCTAGCCCGGAGCCCGCCGGAGCCCGAGCGACGCCTCGAGGGTCCTCTGGGCCCGGTTCGGTGGACCATCGACGGTCTTCGGCTTGAGCGGCCAGGCGCCCTCGTGCTGCAGCAGCCAGCGCTTGCGCCACAGGCCCAGGCCGAAGCCCGTGAGGTCCCCGTGCTCGCCGACGACCCGGTGGCAGGGGATGATGATCGGGATGGGATTGCGGCCCACCGAGCCGCCGACGGCGCGGGCGCTGCCGGCGTGGCCCGAACGTCGGGCGAGCTCCCCGTACGAGAGCGTCGAGCCGGTCGGGATCGCAAAGATCTCCTTCCAGACCCCCTGGTCGAATCGGCCGCCGAGCGGCTCGATGGACACGTCGAAGCTCTGACGCTTCCCCGAGAAGTACTCCCGGAGCTGGGCCGGCGGGCTCTCCTTCGGGAAGCGGCTCACCGTCTTGGCATCGGAGACGGGGCCCGATTGCTCGACGCCCCGCTCGAGGAGATCGACGACCTGCACGGTGCGGTCGTGGTAGACGACCTGGAAGGTCCCGATCGCCGTGGGGACCAGTGCGACCTCGGAGCCCGCGACCACGGCCGCGGAAACCGTCCCAGCGCCTTAAACTTCGCCGTCGGCGGCTGAAACGCCTTCGCCGGTGATGCGAAACAGGGCCGATCCCTCGGGCCGGGAGCGGTGCTTGACGAGGACCGCTTTCCGCCGGTCGCCGCTCACCTTCTCTAGCCGAAGAACGGTCTTCGCCAGATGGAGCAGGAACGATCCCCCGAGCGGCTCCAACGCGCCCGTGGTGACATTGCGCCAGACCTGATTTGTGAACAGGACCGGCACTTCGGAATGGATGGCCGTCGATAGCAGCTCGCCCAACTCCTGCAGGAGCTCCGTCCGCGCTCCGTCCTCCTCGGGCGTCCCGAGAGCAAGCCGGTAGTGCAGGGTGGCGGAGTCCAGTACGACGAGTCCGAACGGGCGCCGCCCCTCTCGGATCAGCGCGCAGCCGGCCCGGATGGCCCTGCCTTGCTCGTCGAGGGTCCGGGGCGAAGCCAGCAGCCAGCGACGGAGCGTCTCCTCTGGGCGAGCTCCGAGCCCGCCCGCCGCTCGCTCGGCCGAGACCCCCTCGGTGTCGATGTAGAGCACATGGCGGCCCTGGAGCGCCACTCGGGAGGCCGCGTCTAGGCAGAGGATCGTCTTCCCGGTGCCGCCCTCGCCGTAGAGCATGGTCAGCCCGTCGGAGTCGTACCCTCCGCCGAGGAGGGCGTCGAGGCCGCTCGCCCCGGTCGAAAGACGACCTTCGACCGGAGGCGTCGGAGCGCGGGAGGCGGTCGTCACGCCACCTCCTCTCCAGTGTCGAGTCGATACCTTTGACCCTTCGTCGGGGAGCGGCAGTGACCCGGGACTCCCTCGAACGCCTCGGGGTGTTGGGTGTGGATAGGGAAGACTGAACCCGCCTTCAGCTCAGAGCAGATCTCCAGCAGTTCGGTCTCAGAGCAGTGTCCAGAGGCGTGCATCTGGTGAAGCCTCAGGTCGAAGTGGGTGAGCCAGTTGCGGAGCACGAGATCGTTCGGCTCCTCCTCCGAGAACGGCTCGCTCATCGAGCGGATGAAGGGCGTGCCCGGCTCGGGGCGGATGTCGATGAGCTCATTGAACTGCCAAAGGTCGAGCAGCAGCAGAAGCTCACGACCGCGTCGGTGAACCTCCTCGGCGTCGAGGGCGGTGTCGAGGAGCGGCTTCTCCCAGTTGTACAGTCGCTTCTTGGATCGCCGATACACCGCGAAGTTGGGGTCGCTGCCGAGTCTTGGCAGGTTCCACCCTTGGTGCTCGGAAAGCGCGTTGAGCAGATAGGCGGTCTTCGCGGGCACGACCAGCGTGCGGCCGGCCGCCTTCGCGGCCGCGTGGAGGGACAGGAGCCGATCCACGTCGCGCGGATAGCAGGATACGAGCGCGAGGCCGTGAGTTTCGGCGAGCAGCTTTCCGGCCGCCGCCCGGACCCCCTCCTCACTGAAGTTCTTGCGCGCATCGGGGCCGGCCCGCGTCCCTTCGATGATGAGTGCGTCCGGAGGGCTCGCTCGGGCCGCGCTCAGGAACTTGCGCGTGAGCTCCGCCCGGGTCCCGTGGGCGCGGAAATCCCCGGTGTAAACGGCGCTCCCCTCGGGAGTGCGCACGAGGAATCCTTGGGCGAAGGGAACACTGTGGTCGACCGGGTACGGCACGACCTCGATGCTGCCCACTCTTACCGGCTGGGCCGGGGAAAGCGGGTGCCACGGGTGCTCACCGTAGGACAGGCTTGGGCTGGTGGCGTGATTGGAGTCGAGGATGAGCTTCGTGCCGGCGCTCGTGTAGATGGGAATCTCCGGGTCGATGAGGCGCAGGTGACCGGCGTGGTCGGCGTGCGCGTGGCTAACGAACACCGCCTGGAACTGCGGCGGCGAGTACCGATTCTCGATCCCGCCAAGGGCCTCTCGCGAGTAGAGGCCGTCGATCCACGGGAGCAGGTCGAACTCGAGGAGGTCCTTCACCGGTGAGGCGGTGCGGGGCTGGAGAAACTCGAAGTAGAACTCCTCCATGCGGGGGTCGAACGCCGGTCCAAAGTCGAACAAGACCCGGTCCGGCCCGTACGAGAGGACGATCTTGTTCCCACCGATCTCCCGCACCCCGCCCAGAAACTGGACGCTCGCGTGCGGCACAGCCGGCGAACCCTGCCGGCGCCGATTAACCGTTCCGCTTGGGCAAGGAACCGCGGGCCCACCGGTCGGACGCGACTTCAGGCGCGCCGGTCCCAAGACCGAGGGCGCGAGTCCGTCAAACGGTGCCGGCCACTAATTGAGGACCTCGAGCCCGATCGTCGGGCACTTCCCATCGGAGTAGCACGTCCTGGCCCAGAGGGTTCCCTCGTCGAGTGAGTAGTTCGTGAACACCGAAATCTGCTGCCCGGAGATCGCGGCCGCCTGGCTCGTCGTATTCCAGTAGTAACCCGACGGTGAGAAGCTGGCAACGGGGAGCAGCGCCGCAGTAAGGACCTGAACGCTGGTGTTGGAGGGGGAGGTCTGGCTGTAGCCCGAGGCACTCTCCACGCCCAACTCCACCCACGACCACCTGACGCCAATGGTATCGCAGCCGACCGTGAAGTTGTACCAGCCGGCGGGGGTAGCTCCCCCTCGGTCCGGCACATACTGGTGAGTGCCCTGGCTCAAGTTGGCCAGCGGGCACAGCGTGATCGGAACCGAGGGGCCCGGGTCAAGGCTCGCTTGGTCGAAGGCGTACATGAGTGACGAGAGCAAGACGACCAAGCCCACTGCGAAGACGGGAGTGACGACGTGCCACATTGGGCGGGCCATCGCTCCGGGGAGAGACGGCCCACAATGAGGGTTCTCCTCGGTGGGGCGGGGCACTACCTAGCGTGCCTTCAGCGGCTTCTTCACGTTGGGGTGCTCCTTCGTGAAGATCTTGCCACCGCAGTTGTCGCAGCGGACGCCGAACAGGTTGGAGTCGCTCGGGAGCGCCTCCCCACAGCGGATGCATCGGAACATGGGCTCGTTACTGACCTCTAGCCCGCAAGAGCATTTCGGCTAGCGCCGCCGCGGGGTGGCGCCGGGGGAAGTTGCTTCCTCGACCCGCTCAGAGCGAGTGATCGGGGGCGGGGGCGTGAACTGATAGGCTCCCGAGGAGAATCGGGTCCCGCACCGTCGGCACTCGTACACCCCGCTCGCCACGCGCGCGAGGGTGACCGTCGAGCAGTGCGGACAGGCCGAGTCCTTCGTCTTCTCCCGGTCGATCTCGAGGACGCGCCGGCGGATCCGGATCCCGTAACGGGGACCCATCCATCCGGTGGAGCCGATCTTCTTGGTGCGCTTGCTCATCTCTAGACGCTCCGGATCTGGGCGCGCAGTCGGTCGCCGTGCTGGAAGGCCCTCTCGGCGAGCTCGACGACCTCCGATGGTGAGAAGGCGCCAACGAGGCCCTTCTGCATCGCGACGATGTTGGCGGCCTCATCGGTGGCGATCGTGAGCCGCCCGTGGCAGGCGACCTCCTCATCGACCGTCGGGTCGACGACGATGGCGTCCCCGAGCCGGGCGAAGGTCGTCTCGATGGCGACGTGCTTCACATCCAGCGGCGCATCACTGTCGGCGATCCCGAAGCGCTTGCGCGGCATGGTCGCGTGGGTGAGCGCAGTCGAGGCAGCGAGCAGGGCGGCGTCGATCAGGTTGCCGGAGTGGTCGAGGACGTGGATGTCCACGAAGCAGGTCCAGCACTTCTCGGCGGGCGAGATGCTCAGCGCCTTGAGATCGATCGACTCGGCGGCCCGCAGCGCCCGATCGACGACGCGCGAGACCTCGATCGCCCGCGGGTGGGGGGGACCCGGCTCGAACGACGGAGACGAGAGCGGGATCAGCTCCGCGTTGGTCGTCAGCACGCCGGCGTTGGGCGTGTCGGGGAAGGGTTTGCCGGGCTCGAGCTTCACGCCGCAGAGCACGGCGGTGTCGCCGATGCGGGCGAGCGCCGATCCGTCGGCCGAGGCCACGTAGCCGGGCTCGAGCGTGACGGCGCGGTACTCGTCGAGCCCGCGGCCGTCGAGCCGGCGGCCCTCGCCGGCGAGCTCGAGGATGTGGGTGGTCAGGATCTCGGCCGCGACCTCGCCGCTCATGCCGCCACCTCCGCCATCGGGGCCGGAGGGTCGACGGCGTAGCGGTCCCGCAGCGCCTGCTTCATTCGTTCGTAGATCGTGCGGCAGCCGCCGACGCCGAGCTCGAGCGCGCGCTTGAGCTCCTCGCGGTTCATGTGCCCCTCCATCTGTAGGAGGACGAGCCGCCCGCTCTGCGGCACGAGGGCCATCGGGAGGTCGGCCTCACCGAAGTTGTCCTCCTCCTTCTTGAGATCGAGGACGATGTGGCCGCCGACCTTGCCGACGGCGACGGCGGGCACCAGGTCGACCATCGGGATACCGGCGTCGGCGAGCGCGACCGAGGCGGCCACGAGCCCGGCGCAGCGAGTGCCGGCGTTGGCCTGCAGGACCTCGATGTAGACGTCGATGCTGGTCCGCGGGTACTCCTCGGCGAAGACGACGCTCTCGAACGCCTCGGCGATCACCTTGGAGATCTCCTGGCTGCGGCGGTCCAGGCCCGGGCGCTTGCGCTCGTCGACGGAGAAGGCCGCCATGTTGTACTTGCACTGCACGATCGCTTTGTCGTTGACCTGAAGGTGGCGGGGATGGACCTCGCGCGGTCCGTAGACCGCGGCCATCACCTTGTTCGCCCCCCACTCGACGAACGCCGAGCCGTCGGCGCGCTTGAGCGCGCCGGCGACGATCCGCATCGGGCGAAGTTCATCGACCTTACGGCCGTCGATACGGCGGCCGTCGGGTCCGATCAGCACTGGCACATCGACTGCTCCTATGTTTCCCATCTCTCGCTCCTACGGTTCTTCTAGTGACTCGGATTCGGAATCGAACGGGGCCGGGGGTTCCGGGGTCGACTCGGGCGTCTCTCCCCGCGGCGCGGCTCCCCGCCCCTCGGGCCCGGCCGGCTCGGTATCGGCGAGCAGTTTGGCGACCCGTTCGGTCAGGCCCCGGCGCTGGCCCTCGACCTCGATGAGCTCGAGCGAGGCGCGGACCCGGTCGACGCCCTCGAGCGGGCCGTCGACCCAGATGCGGCCGTTCTGGCCCACAACGATCTTGCAGCCGGTGGCGCGGGTGAGCGTGTCGATCATGCTCCCGCCCTTGCCGATCACGCGCGGGATCTTGGCCGGCGAGAGCGTGACGAGCGTGCCGCCGTCGAGACGGCCGAGCCCCTCGCCGATCATGGTCACGCCGATCCGCCCGGAGTTCTCGATCTGCTCCACGGCGACGACGACGGCATCGCCGACGTGCAGGTGCTCGCCGGTCTCCCCGAAGTCGATCTTCCACGGCGTGCCGGTCATGTGCAGCGGCGCCCACCGCGCCGCCGCGATATCGAGCAACCAGAAGCTGCCCTGCACATCGGTGACGATCCCGATGATCACGTCGCCGGGGTGGGGCGCGTACCGCCCCGACAGCGGCGCGACCCGGACCAGCGGCGGTTTGCGCTGCAGCAGGCCCAGGACGCTCGCGTAGACCTTGCCCGAGATCCGGTACGTGCCCGGGCCCGGTCGTAGGCCGTCGGCGCGGATCTCCTCGCCGGGGAGGACTAGAATCCGTTCGGAATGTGCGGGCGAGGGGTGACCCTCGCGACCCCGTCGTCGGTGGCGGGGCCTCTGTCCACTGTCCATTTTCGGTGCTGCACCGTCGGGCGCGAGAAAGGGAGGGTTATTTAACTCGCGCGCCGCGCGGCCCGCTCAGTGCGTCACGAGCGACGTCTCGGCGGTCCCCTTGGTCTTGGCGTTGAGCTTGGCGTAGAGGTCGGTCTGCACACCGGCCGGGATCTGCAGCACACCGGTCCAGCTGCCGTCGCCGAGCCAGCTCTCCTCGGAGAGCTTGCCGAAGCCCTTGAGGTCGCCGATGACCTTGGGGTAATCCTGCGCCCGGACCTTGATCTTCACCTTCACGCTGTCCAGGCGGATCGGCAGGAGCGGACGCAGCTTCTGCAGGACCTCCGGCACCTGGAGCTCGGCCGAGCGGAACGGGTCGACGTGGACCTTCGCCTCGCGCATCGCCGCCTCGATGCGCGCCGGCGGATGCGGCGCGCCGGTCTGCGGGTTCATGGCGTTGCGGGCGATCTCGGCGACGATCTGCCGGTACTTCGCCTCCTGCAGCTGATGGCGCTGCTCGGTGGTGACCTGGACCTCGCCCTTCAGCAGGATCTGCTTGGCGATCTCCGGGACCGAGCGGGTGTGGAAGACCTTCTCGAGGTACTCGTCGGAGATCTTGTCGCCCTTCTTCGCGTCCTTGAAGATCTGGTCCAGCGCGAGGCCCTCGGCGACGTCGACCGGCTTACCGTCCTTCACGGCCTGGACGGTGGCGGGGTCCACCAGCACTTCGAAGCGAGACCCACCGGTCTCCCAGCGAGCCACCACCGCATCCTCGACCTTGACCATCGGCCCGCGTCCTCCGGGCGCTCCGGGCTCGCTACGACTTGGCCGAGCGCGAGCCGCCCGTGACCGGCGGGAGCCGGGCGGCGTACTTCTGGATGTCGTCGATGCCCAGCCGGCGGAATCCCTTCTCGGCCTGGACCGTGCAGACCTCGACCTGGGAGAGGTTCTGGCTGTCCTCGAGCGAGGTCCGGATGCCTTCCAGCGCCAGAAGGATCGCCGCGTCGGCGTCCATCCCGGGAGTGTACTTCTGCTCGAAGAGCTCCATCACCGGCCCCTTGTTGCCGCCGGTGGAGGTCGCCTTGAAGCTGGTGAGCGAGCCCGACGGTTCGGTCTCGAACAGCCGCACGCCGGTGTCGTCGTAGCCGCCGACGAGGAGCGCGGTGCCGAAGGGTCGGACACCGCCGAACTGGGTGTACTGCTGCTTGTAGTCGCAGATCCGGCGAACCAGGAGCTCGACGGTCATCGGCTCGGCGTAGGTGACGCGGTTGATCTGGGCCGCCAGGCGGGCGAACTCGACCAACACACGCGCGTCGGCGACGAGGCCGGCGGTCGCGCAGGCCACGTGCTCGTCGATCTGGTGGATCTTCTCCAGGCTCGCCGGCTCGGCGAGCTTGGGGTTGGGGATGCGCCGGTCGGCCGCGAGGACGACGCCGTCCTTGAAGACCACGCCGGCGGTCGTCGCGCCGCGTCGGACGGCCTCGCGGGCGTACTCGACCTGGAAGAGCCGGCCGTCGGGCGAAAAGACGGTGATGGCGCGGTCGTAGGCCATCTGGCCGGGCTGCATCTCCATGCGATTTTCCTCGGTGGCCGAGGGGACGTTCCGCTCCTTATAACTCAACCGCGGCGGAGAACCTGGTGGTGCGTCCGCCACTCCGCCGTCGGCGACGGAACCCTAAAGCGAGCGGGCCGGGTCGCCGCGCCGTGCCCTCGGAACCGACCGGTGCTCGCACGCGCGCGGATCGCCTCCTTGATGCGCGCTCGGCCTACCTTCGCTCGGCGGCCGAGCAGTCGATCGACTGGCACCCGTGGGGGACCGAGCCGTTCGAGCTCGCCCGCCGCCGGAACCGACCGGTACTGCTCGACATCGGCGCGTCCTGGTGCCACTGGTGCCACGTGATGGACGAAGGGACCTACACCGACTCCGAGGTCGCTCGGCTGATCGCGCAGCACTTCGTGGCGGTGAAGGTCGACCGCGATGAGAACCCAGAGGTCGACCGGCGCTACCAGTTGGCCGTCAACGCGCTGACCGGCGAGGGCGGCTGGCCCTTGACGGCCTTCCTGACTCCGGAGGGGGAGGCGTTCCTCGGCGGCACCTACTTCCCCGCGAAGGACGGGATGGGCCGGCCCGGGCTGCGTCGCGTGCTCGACGAGGTCGCGCGCCTGTGGAAGGAGGACCCGGAGCAGGTCCGCACCACGACCGGGCAGCTGCGCGCCGCGCTCGGACGACTGCGGCCGGCGACGGCCCCCACCGGTGCCGTGGAGGTCGGCCCGTTCCTCGATGCGGTGCGCGCCGATCTCACCGCTCGCGCCGATCCCGCGAACGGTGGGTACGGCGACGCCCCGAAGTTCCCCCACCCCGTTGCCCTCCGCTTCGAGCTCGTCGACGCGGCCCGAACCGGCTCGGCGGCCGCGCTCGAGCGGGCCCGTCTCACGCTCGAGAAGATGGCCGAGGGCGGGATGCACGACCAGGTGGCCGGTGGGTTCCACCGCTACAGTGTCGACGCCGCCTGGCACATCCCCCACTTCGAGAAGATGGCCGTCGACAATGCGGCGCTCCTCGAGGCGTACGCCGACGGGGCGGCCCGCTTTGGTGACGCGCGCTTCGAGCGCGTCCTCCGAACGACCGTGGGCTGGGTCGCGGCCACGCTCGGGGATCCGGCGGGGGGGTTCGCCGCGAGCCAGGATGCCGACAACGCCCCCGGCGACGACGGCAGCTACTTCACCTGGAGCCGACCCGAGCTCAAGCAGGCGCTCGACGCCACCGAGTTCCGGCTCGTCGCCCGCCGCTTCGGAGTCGGGACCGAGGGCCGGATGCCGCACGACCCCGAGCGGAACGTGCTGTTCGAACTCCTCCCGCTCGAGGAAGCGGGCGAGGGGCTCGACCTCGACGCCAACGCCCTCGCGAGCACCTGGAGCTCCGCGCTCGCCAAGCTGGCCTCGGTTCGGTCGCGCCGTCCTGCTCCCGGGGTCGACCGCGCGCTCTACACGAACCTCAACGGGGGCTTCCTCGTCGGCCTATCCCGCGCCGGCTCGTTCCTGTCCGACGACACCGCCCTCGCGCTCGCCCGCCGCGCCGCCGATCGGTTCCTCGATCGCGCGTACGATCCGGATCGAGGCATGGCCCATCGGCTGGAGGGGGAGGAAGCGTACGGCCGAGGCCTACTGGACGACCAGGTCGAGTTCGTTCGCGGTCTCCTGGAGCTGGCCGCTGCGACCGGTGAAGGTCGCTACCTCGAGCGCGCCCGCGAGCTCCTGGCCCTCGTCGAGCGTCGGTTCCGGCGGCCCGATGGGCTCCTCGCCGACCTCTCCCCTGAGCTATACGACGGGCCGAAGGTCGGCGGCTCCGACACCGGTCCGGTCCTGCTCGAGGATTCGCCCCACCTTTCACCGAACGCCGGTGCGGCGCTCGCTCAGATCCGAATGGCCGGGCTGACCGGAGATCCTGGTCTCCTCGAATCGCTGGCGCCTCGCCTTTCCGCACTGCGCGCCGCCGTGCGTCGCTCAGGGCTATTCGCCGCCGGCACAGCGCTCGCCAGCGCCCTCGCCGAGGAGCCACCGGCCCGGGTCGTCGTCGAGGGCACGGGCGCCGAGGCGCGCGCGCTTCTCGTTGCGGCTCGCCGAAGCTGGCACCCGAACGTCGTCGTCTTCCGCGGCGCGCCACCGCCTCCGTTCAGCCTCCCCGATGAGCTCGGAGCCGGCTCGGGCGGCTCCACGGAGGCCCGGGCCCTCATCTGCTTCGGGACCCGCTGCCTCGCGCCGGTCCGCGAGCCGACCGCGCTCGCCGCCGCGCTTCGGCCGAACGCTCGGGCGTAGGGATCGTCCCCACCTCGATCCCGTCGAGCAGGAAGACCCGGGGCCGGGTGCCCGCAAGAAAGCGGTGGAACAGGAAGCTTCGCCCGCGATGGGGCGCGCTCCGGTTCAGGGTCTCGATGCCGCCGAGCGGATTGAAGGCGGGCAGGACCACGAGCTCGCGCGCCTGCATCCGCCGCCCGTCGGCGCGCCGGGGCCGAAGCCGACCGGGGTACTCGACCCGAAGCCAGCAGCGGAGCTTCTCCGGCCCGCCTCCCGTGCCCGCCGTGAGGCGGAAGCCGGGATGGAGGTGACCGGCGACCAGCGTCCGCGCGCGGTCCAGGGCCGCGTCCGGCCAGCGGTGACCGTGGAAGACGCCCACGCCGTCCCGCAGCAGGCCGCCGGCCCCGTGCACCTCCACCTCGCGAGGCAGGTGGCGCTCGAGGCCGACGTCGTGGTTCCCGAGCACGACTTCGAGAGCTAGGCCCTCGGAGA
>DASYZY010000045.1:0-3894 GCA_035945735.1 Thermoplasmata archaeon | reverse complement strand
CCGGGTGATCCGCCCGTGGATCGGGGTCATCGCCTCTCCGTCGGTGCGCGGTCGGACCGAAGGCATCGAGCTGCGGGAGGTGCTCCCGGAGGGTCCCGCCCACGCCGCCGGGCTCCGGGCCGGCGACTTCCTCGTCGAGGTGAGCGGGGCGCCGGTGCCGACGCTGCGCGCCCTCCTTCTCGCGCTGCGATCGGGCCGGCTGGGCTCGCGCGTCCGCGCGCGCTACCTTCGGCACGGAACGGGGGGCGCGACCGAGGTCGAGCTCCGCGAGGCCCCGCTCGCCGCCCCCTGAACGCGCCGCGGGGGCTAGCCTATTGAGGCGCGCTCCGTCCGGCGCGAGCGATGACCGCCGACCACGACTGTCGCTTCTGCGCCTGCGTGAAGTGCTACCCGTGGGACGACGGCGTCCATAACTTCCGGCACAACGGCAACACGGCCCATTGCTCCTGCGACGCCTGCCCGGCCGAGAAGCCGTTCTACCCGGCCCCCGGAGCCGAGTCCGCGGCTCCCAGCCCCCCGCCCGCCGCGAGCGCCGCGGCTCCGAAGCCGGCTCAGGGCGGCGCGTAGCCGAGCGCCGGTCCGAAGCTGCGGCGGCCTGGGGTCAGCGGCGAACGGGGCACGCCCTGCACGACGAACCCCACGTCGGTCGGGGGGTTCGCGGCGGGACCGCTGCCCAGGTAGCTCCCGTTGGTCGAGAAGTAGTTGGCCATGGTCTGCGCACGCGGCGTCGGCCCACCGTCGCAGAGCTCGGGAGTCGTGAACTCGGCATTGGGGTCCCCCAGCAGCTCGGCAAGGGCGTGGCTGAGCGCGAGGGCGAATCGACCCTCGCCGTCGGCCACGGTAAGGTGGGTACCGGTGAGGGGGAGGTACACGTACGGGTGGCGGGCCACGGAATGGTAGGCGGTCGCCCCTTCGGAGGGATCGCAGTCGCTGTGGACGACGTTGGGCGGTGCGACCACGACTAGCGCGGTGGTGGTCGGGACTCGTTGTCCGAGCGACTCGGACCACCCGCGCAGCATCGCATCGCTGAACCGATTCGAGAGAAGGCGGCTCGAGGGGCGCTCGACTTCGTCCTCCAGCTTCGGGGCTTGCCCGGCCGCCCCGCCCACGTAGCGGTAGAGCGGCACGAGGGCGCGGCGGAGGTACTCCTGCAGGACGTCCACGTCCCGTTCGTCGACCTGGTAGACCCCCTTGCGGGTGACGAAGGCCGGCACGACCAGCCGCACGCCCCCGGCGAAGGGGGGACCCGCGAGCTCGCTCCGCAGCGGCGGGGCCCGGCTCGGAGCGAAGAGATCCCGCAGCAGGAACCGGGTGGAGGGGTCCGAACCCTCGAGGATGCTGCGGTACCCCTCGACCGGCTCGGGCGTCGGTAGGAGATCGGGCGTGGTCCGTTGCAAGTACCGGGCGAGCTTCAGCAGGCGGCTCTGGCAGCCGCCACGCGGCGGTAGCTCCAGCCGCTCACTCCCCGTCGTGGCCGCTCGCCGAGCGACGCAACCGGAGGAGGACGAGCGCGACCACGAACACGGCGAGGTCGCTCAGGTAGGCGCCGAGGCAGATCGGGCAGAGCGCGTGGATGATGTCGAGCTCGACGTAGGCGAGGTAGCCGGCGACCCCGAGGCCCAGGGCCGAGAAGCCCACGACGCCGTAGAGAAGTCGACGATCGAACGTGCGGAGCAACGGAAGATCGAGCGCGAGGAGTAGGAGGAAGCCCAGGAGGCCGATGCTCCAGTCGGGGACCGGGCCGATCGAGGTGTGGCCGCTTTGGTCGACGGCTCCGCAGGAGAGGAACGGCGAGATCGAGCAGCTCTTCTGGAGCGTCGGGTCCAGCACCTCAAAGGCCGCGTAGCTCGAAAAGCCGATCCCGACGACGATACAGACGAGCAGGAGCCGGTGCAGGAGCCGGGCGTCGACCACGCTCGGGTCCTAGGCGATCTGGAGGTAGTCGGAGTGCACCTGGGGGTTGCTGGTCACGGAGGCGGGGGGCGTGATGCCCTGCAAGCTGCAGGCCTTCCACAGGAACGCCTCGAGCGAGTACTGCGCGGTGATGATGGTCGAGTAGACCGGGCCGCTCTGGCTCGCGATGTCGGCCTGAACCTGCTGATAGCTCAGCGGCGAGCCGGTGCCGGAGGGCTGACCGGGGGCGGTCGTGAGCTGCGACGGGTCGATGAGGGTGCCGACGTGGATGAAGATCCCGTCGACGACCAGGAACGGGATGCTAAGGCCCTGGTCGTAGGCCGAGACGTAGGCGCTCTCGACCGTCGAGAGGGCCGGCTCCGTGATCTGGTTGGGGTTGGAGCCCTCCTTGACGTCCCAACTCACGTAGTTGCTCGAGTAGCCCGAACTATCGAGCTCGACCTCGGGCGTATGCGGAAAGGTGTCGGCCGGATTGGACGCGCCGTACGAGTAGCTGTTCAGCGAGCCGAACGCCTGCAGCGCGCCGAAGATGGCCCAGCTGCTCGCCGAGCAGTACGGGCAGGCGATGGAGCCGATGAACAGGAGCTGGGGGTGTCCGCCGTCGGTGATCGCCGCGTTGTGGGCCCGGCACCAGCCGTTGGGTTCGCTCTGGCTGCACGAGTTCAGCACCGGGATCCCGAGGAAGTAGGCGATGAGGGCGGCCGAGCCGGCCACCACCAGCCCGAGGACCACGCCCACCACGATCACCTTCCGGACGCTGGTCAGATCGCGGAACGAACCTCCGAGAACGAACGATGCACCAAGCAGGACCGCCCCGAGCACGACGATCCCGACGATGTACGGGATGAGCGGGACGAGCGCACGAGCGATGGGCTCGAAGGTGGCGATGAGCGCCCAGATGCCGCCGAGCAGGAGGAGAACGATCCCGGCGACGATCAGTCGGGTGGGCCAACGGGCCCGGGCCGAGCCGCCGTCGGACTCCTCGGCGTCGCCGCCGGAGCTTCGCCCGGAACGGCGCCGCTTGGACTTTCGCTCGAGGTAGAGCGCCTTGAGGGCACGGCCGGCCGTCCCGGCCCGGACCTCGGTCTTGAACTCGACCTTCGGGTCCTCGGCGATCGCCTCCCAATCGAGCCCCTTGGCGCGGAGCTTCTCGACCCGGTCCCAATCGGTCATGCTGCCCTAGTCGGGGAGCGAGGCGGCGAGGTGTCTAAATGGATTCCGGGGGCGCGGCAGCCCGCGTCGGGGCGCCCGCGTAGGGCCCCTGGGGCTCATCCTTGGGCATAGCAGCCGCTGACGGCCGAGTCGTCCCCGTTGAACTCGGCGAACCCGTAATCCTCGTACAGATCCGACTCGGTCACCGTGACATGGTTGACGGGATCATAGAAGACCACGACCCCCGTCGAGGAGTCGTAGGACAGGATCACCGACGGCCCGAGCATCTTGTGGAGCTGGGCGAGCGTGGAGGCGGGCACCGAGGCAGTGTCGGTCGAGCACCCCGCCGTCGAGGCACCGGAGCCGCCCAAGGACGTCGGGCTTTGCACGAGGGGGAGGGCCGGGTGGGCCACCGGGTGGACCGCCGCGACGACCAGGAGGACGAAGAAGGCGAGGAATCC
This sequence comes from Thermoplasmata archaeon, assembly GCA_035945735.1. Taxonomy (GTDB): domain Archaea; phylum Thermoplasmatota; class Thermoplasmata; order Lutacidiplasmatales; family UBA184; genus JAKIVR01. Next base: position 367 of record DASYZY010000045.1, on the reverse strand, counting down.
GGCCTGGACTCGGTAGCTCACCGGCCACCGGGCCGAGGGACGCCGGGTAGGCGTCGCACTTCGCCGGGGAGCGGGGGAGGCGACGGGGGCCTCCCGCGCTGCGGCGTTTCGCCGCATCACCATTGAGGCGAGATTGCCCGCCAGGAGCGCGACCAGGATGCCCAGGGTCGGAAGGACGAGCGGAAACATCGCCGCCCCGACCCCCACCAGCCCCGCGTAGAGCAGCTGCTCGGGCTCGGCCGCGGGCGCGGTGCGGGGCTCGACCACGATGAAGAGGGCGAAGAACAAGGTGGAGGGGTCGACGGCCTGCAGGAGGAGCACGTGGGCATCGAGCGTCGTTCCCGCGAGCAGGTGCTGGACGGTCACC
>DASYZY010000044.1:0-4719 GCA_035945735.1 Thermoplasmata archaeon | reverse complement strand
AGCCACTGGACGGGTCGGCGTCCGGTCTGCCGCTCGTGCTCGTGGACCTCGCGTCGGGTCTCGGCGAGATGGTAGTGCAGCAGGGTTCCGTAGCTCCGGGCGAGGTCGCGCGCCGCGAGCCAGGTCTCCTCGTTGCAGACGTAGACGCCCTGGGGCGCGACCAGGGGCGAGACGAGCGGGTCCTTCGACCATCGGCCGATGAACTCCCGCGCGTTGTCGACGGGCCGTCCCTTCTGCGTCGTCTTGTCGGGGTCGAGCACCGCCCAGCCGAGGAATCCCCGGATGCCGAGCGCCGACACCTGACCGGCCACGGTGTCCTCGCCGTAGTACAGGTCGAGGAAGCTGGTCGTCCCCCCGAGCAGCATCTCCGCGATGCCGAGCGCCGCACCGGCCCCCAGGTCCGACTCGGTCCGGCGCGCATCGAGCGCGAAGAGCCGCTCGAGGAACGCGCCCAGGTCCCGGTCGTCGGCGATGCCGCGCAGCAGCGTCATGGCGACGTGGCCGTGGGTGTTCACGAACCCGGGCACGATCGCGAACTCGCGGGCGTCGACGGTCTCCTCTACCGCCTCCCCCGTGGAGGCCCCCACCGACACGATCCGGCCGTCGCGGACTTCGAGGTCCCCGCGCTGCACCCGCCGGTCGGGGTCCTGGGTGACGAGGAGCCCGCCCGTGAAGCGGATGGAGGTCGGCCCCCGATCTGGGGTCATCGAGGGAAGGAGGGAGGCGCCCTTGGATAACCGTTCGCGGGACTACCGGCCGCCGCTCATCCCGGTCGCCTCGCTGGGCGAGATCTCGGGGATGTCGGCGATCCCTTCCGCCGAGCGCGACTCGAAGCCAGTCACCTCGCGGAACATCCGTCGGAGCCAGCCCTGCGCGAAGAGGATCGCGATCGGCACGACCGCGAGCACCAGCAGGATGAGGTCCACCCAGATGCCCGGCACCCACGCGGCACTGGGCATGCCGAGGATGGTGGCCCCGGTGTTCGGGAACAGGATGATCGCCCCGACGACCGCGAGGAGGAGCGCGAGGTAGGAGAGCCCGAGCATCCGGATGTTCGCCACGTTGGCGAAGGCGGCGATCCGGTTCGACATCTGGGCGTTCTGCAGGAGGAGCAGGTTCGCGATGCCCTGGTCGACCCCCTCGGCGCTCTGCTGGATCCGCTCGAGCTCGTCGATCAGCGCGGGGGTCGCGAGTTCGGCGCCCGGGAGCTCGGTGTCCGCCAGCCGGGAGGCGGCGGAGGCCACCGAGAGCGTCCGAGCGACCTCGCGGCGCAGGCGCGAGCAGCGCCGCCCGACGGTGCGCAGCCTCTCCAGATCGAGCCGACCCGACCATCCGTCCCCGATCGCCACCAGCTGCTCGTCGAGCTCCTCCACCCGCTCCAGGTAGCCGCGCGTGGCCTGCGACAGCCGATCCGCGAGCTCGGCTGTGGGGCCGTCGAGGTGAAGGGCGGCGCTCAGGCGCCGGCTCTCGGGCTCGGGGCCGAGCAGCTCGATCGGGCCCGGGGAGAGCAGCAGCCCGACGTAGGTGGGCTCGAACCGCTCGTTCAGGAAGGCGAAGGAGAAGAGCGTGCCCCTCTCGGTGTGGATCACGGGCCGGGGCGGTAGGTCCCGGGGAATGCCGAGGCGGCGGAGCAGCTCCCGGAAGCCGGCGGGGGAGGGAATCGGCTCGCGAGAAGGTTCGGCCACGGCTAGATGTCGAGGTTGCCGACCTCGGCCGCGTGCTGCTGGATGTACTCGCGCCGGGGCTCGACCTCCTCGCCCATGAGGGTCTGGAGGAGGTCGTTCGCCCGGGCCGCGTCCTCGACGTTCACGCGCAGCAGGATCCGCTTGCCCGGCTTCATGGTCGTGTCGGAGAGCTGTTCGGTCGTCATCTCGCCGAGCCCCTTGAATCGCTGGACCACGACCGACTTGCCGCCCATCTCCTTCTGGATCCGGTCCCGGTCGCCGTCGGTGTAGCAGTACTGGATCTTGGCCCCCTTCTGGAGCCGGTAGAGCGGAGGCTGGGCGAGGAAGACGTGTCCCTCGCTGATCAGCTGCGGCATCTTGCGGTAGAACAGGGTCAGCAACAGCGTCCGGATGTGGGCACCGTCGACGTCGGCATCGGCCATCAGGATGATCTTGTGGTAGCGGAGCTTGGCTAGATCGATCTCGTCGCCGATGCCGGCGCCGATCGCCGTGATGAGCGACCGGATCGCGTCGTTGGCGAGCATCTTGTCCAGCCGCGCCTTCTCGACGTTGAGGATCTTGCCGCGCAGCGGCAGGATCGCCTGGAACTCCCGGTCCCGGCCCTGCTTGGCCGTGCCGCCGGCCGAGTCGCCCTCGACGATGAACAGCTCGCAGATCGCCGGGTCGCGCGAGTGGCAGTCGGCGAGCTTGCCGGGAAGCCCTCCACCCTCGAGCAATCCCTTGCGCCGGGTCAGCTCGCGCGCCTTCCGCGCCGCTTCCCGTGCCTGAGCCGCCTGGACCGCCTTGGTGATCAGGACCGAGCCGACCGAGGGGTGCTCCTCGAGGAACTCGGCGAGCTTCTCGGCGACGGCGCTCTCGACCTGGCCCTTGACCTCGGAGTTGCCGAGCTTGGCCTTGGTCTGGCCCTCGAACTGGGGCTCGAGGAGCTTCACGGAGAGCACGCAGGTGAGCCCTTCCCGGACGTCCTCGCCGGCGAGCGCCTCCTTGTCGCCCTTCAGGAAGCCCTTCTCGCGGGCGTAGTCGTTCAGGGTACGGGTGAGGGCGGCGCGAAGGCCGATGACGTGCGTTCCGCCATCGACGGTGTGAATGTTGTTGACGAAAGGTAGCAGCACCTCGTTGTACCCGTCGTTGTACTGCATCGCGACCTCGACGTCAGTCTGGTCGCGCTTGGCGTGCAGGAAGATGGGCGAGGGGAACAGCGGGTTGGTGGAGAGGTTCAGGTCGCTGACGAACTCGGTGATCCCGCCGGCGTGGTGGTAGGTCTCCTCGGTGCCGTCGCGCTCGTCGTGGAAGCGGATAGCGACCCCGCCGTTGAGGAAGGAGAGCTCCTTGAGCCGCCGGGAGACGATCTCCTTGTCGAAGACGACCGTCTCGAAGACGGTCGCGTCCGGCTTGAAGCGCTGCTCTGTGCCGGTGCCCTCGGCCGGACCGACGACGGTCAGCGGCGTGACCGGGGTTCCGCGCTCGTAGCGCTGGTGGTAGAGCTTCCCGCCGCGCTTGACGTGCACGTCGAACCATTCAGCGAGGGCGTTCACCACGTGAAGGCCTACGCCGTGGAGCCCGCCGGATACCTTGTACGCCTGCCGGTCGAACTTCGAGCCGGCGTGCAACACGGTCATCACGATCTCGAGCGCCGGGCGGTTGTACTTGGGATGGGTCTCTACAGGGATGCCCCGGCCGTTGTCGGAGACGGTGCAGGAGCCGTCGGTGTGGAGCGTGACCGAGATCTCGGTGCAGGCCCCGGCCAGCACCTCGTCGATCGAGTTCTCTACGACCTCGTTGACCAGGTGATGGAGACCCCGCGAATCCGTCGAGCCGATGTACATCCCGGGGCGCTTGCGCACCGCCGAAAGGCCCTCGAGAACTTGGATGGAATTGGCGTCGTACGCGGCGACCCCAACTCCCTCGGCCGGCATGGAAAACTAGGCCCGAAAACGTGCCCGATTTTACGAGCCGGAGTCGCGTTATAAGGGTTCGGACTGAGGAGAAAACGGGCGAGCCGGAACGCCCCCGGACGACCTCCCGGAGGCCTTATCCGCGAGGGACGAGGGGCCCCATCGGGCCTGCCGGGCTGGCCGTGGCCGTGGCCCGGAATCGTCGCCGTTTTGACTCTCTCGACCGAGCCTGCCGGGTCGTTTCACACGTCGCGGAGCGCCCGTTCGAGCACCGCGAGCTCGACCGACACGAACTCCCAGAGGTCGTCGAGATCCAACCGGAAGTACTCGTGGACAATCCTGTTGCGCTGGTTTGCCAACGCTCGCCAAGGTACCGCGCCGTGGGCCCTGCGGAAGGAGGGAGAGACCCGGCCCGCGGCCTCCCCGAGCTTGAGCAACTCATAGGCCACGGCCTCATTGACCCGCAGGTCACCGAAGAAGGTGGACCGCCCGACGCTGACGAACGAGCGGATCCGCTCGATCGCCTCCCGCATGTCGGCGATGCGGAGCAGGTCGTCCCTCACAGCCGACGCGCCTCCCGCAGGATCTCGGGTCGGGCTAGCCAGTGCAGGTTCGCCTCGGTAGCGAGGTCCACCTCCCGACCGAGGAGGTCGCTCGCTCGCTCTCGCAGCTCCTCCCGAGCGAGGATTCCCGCGGGTCGGTGGAACCGGACGAGCAGGTCGACGTCGCTGTCCGCGCGAGCCTCCCCTCGCGCCACCGAACCAAAGACGCGGACCTCGAACCCCCCGTACTCCTCGATCAGCGCCTTGAGCGCCGCCCCCCGGTCCCCGATGACCTCGGCGAGCCCCATCCCGCGGGCTCGGCGGGACGATCGGCGGGGTCGGGCGAGCGGTACGTCCCAGAATCTCGACTTGCACTTGGGACAGATGCGCACCGGCGACTTGCGCAGCCGCCAGACGTAGCCGCACCGGTAGCATCCCATGAGTCCGTCCGGAAGGGCCGGCATCATCCAGCCGGACGGGCCGCCGCCTCATGAAGCTTACTTTGAAAGTAACCGTCGAGGCCCGCGCTCCTCCCCGTGTGGCCGATGGGAGCTTCGGAGGCGGCTCCTCGGCGCGAATCCCATATAGGCGCCCCGG
>DASYZY010000043.1:0-7515 GCA_035945735.1 Thermoplasmata archaeon | reverse complement strand
AGAGGATCCGGTCTGAGTATGCCGATGCCATTCTGTCGCTTCAACGGGCAGCCGCTGCAGCCGGCGACGATGACAAGCTGAAGGCGGAATCCCTCCTCTCCACCATCGATCTGCACTGCCGACTTGGGAAGCTCGACGAGGCAGAGGCCGCGCTTCGGGCGGCCGAAGAGATCCCGATGAACACCCGGCGGCTCCAGCTCCTGGACCAGCTGAGCAAGGCCCGTGTCGAGGAGCAGAAGGGGAACTACGCTGCTGCCGGAACGGATTACTCAGAGGTCTTCGCACAGGCGAAGAGATCTCGGGTCGAAGACCTCGCCCTAGAGGCGCTCGCCCGTTGGGCGCGGGTCGCCCCCGTCGGAGGTGATCAGGAAGCTAGGTCCAAGCTGATTGAGGAGGGGATCCTCGAGGCCCGCAACTCTGGACGAGTCGACATCCTGTTTGCGCTGATGAGCCACCGGGCCCGAATGTTCATCGAAGCCCGAAATCTGCCGGCGGCCGAGGCCGACCTCATCAAGATCCGGTCTGAATGCGAGGCGCTGGGGTACCTGAGCCAGCTCGTATACACTCTGAGCGGGTTCGTGGCACTGTGCGCCGACACCGGTCGTTGGGCCGAGATGGAAACCTATGCGACCGAGACGATCGAAACCGCCCGCCGCCTGGGAAACGAGCTCGTGGTAGGGCACACCCTCGCGGTCCAGTGCAACGGTAAGCTACAGCAGGGAGATTATCCGGGTGCCGTCAGTCTTGGCATTCAGAGTGTCCAAGTGTTGGAGCGGCTCCCGCTATCGGAATCCCTCCTATTCGCCCACGGCACTCTAGCGGACGCCTACGCCGAATGGGGGAAGCAGCAGGAGGGACTCTCCCACTATGACGAAGCGATGCGGCTGGCAGATCGGTTCGGCTTCACGGCTTGGAAGACTACCCTTATGAATGAGGTGGGGAAGAAGCTGCACGCTGGGGGCCTATGAATGCGCGCAGCGCTGCCGCCCATCCCTCAGCAGGCGGAGGGTTTGGGAAAGAGGAGGGGGTTCGACCCCCTCCTCCCTGATCGGCAATTAGAGCTGTTCCCGGGGGCTGGGGGGGATGCTAGGCAGGTACGACATACTCGGATTCACCTCCGAGCGCGGCCTCCGCTGACCCCTATATCAACCTAATCCAATTCTTCGAGGTCAGGTATCACGAATATACGTCACATATCCATCAGCACTAGTGTGTATGGTTATGAGAAATCCTACAACCGGTCGAAACACGTGAAAACGGCTGGTTTAACAGTGGAACTTCGAATAGTCAGATGGCAAAGCTCCCGGAGAGCCGAGTCCGGTTGCTCTTGCGAGTGAGCAGGAAGTGGCGAGCTAGCGCAAGATGGGATGAGTCAGGGTGACACATACAGGAGGACTCAAGTTCTCCCGCCCGCACGCCCCTTCGAAATGGCCACGCGGTCACCCTCCCACTTGAACTTCAGCCGGGGCCGACTCTTCCATTTCCGTCGGTGATCCCAGAGTCCTGCCGCGAGCATCGGTAGGGCGATCGACGCCTCGACGTGGGCCATCGCCCGGGTCGCGTGCTTGGAGATCTTGCCCCAGGACTGGGCCTCGTCCAGGGTGCTGCCCGAGAGGCCGCCCCAGTGGGGTACGTCGGTCGTCACCTGGAGGGCGTAGAAGTGGCCCTCCCCTTCCCTCCCGAAGGCGTAGTTGGCCATCACGATCCCGTCGTTGATCCAGTTCTTGGGCGTGCCGCCTCCGACGTAGATCACCCCGGTGCGAGGGGAGTTGACCAGGATCTGGACGAGCTCGTAGTTGTCGCGCACGGCATCGAGAATGAACCGCTCCCGGCCCCGGTTCGCCTGGTAGTGCAGCGTGAGCCCGATGCCGATCGAGCTGTCGATCAAGGCGGGCGAGAAGACCGGGACGCCGCGCCGGGCGGCGGTCCCAAGGATCGAGTCGGCGGCGCCGAAGCGCTGGCCGAGGAACCCCAGGTACTCCCGCGAGGACGCGGGGCGCGCCGGGAACTCCTCGGTCGCCTTGCCGATGGCCCGGTCGGTCTCCTCGAACTGCAGTTCGTCGACGTAGGTATCGTAGATCCGATCGATAGCGAGCGCGCGCAGCCGGACGTCGTCGGCCGTGGGCGTCCCTCGGAAATGTTGTCCGCCGATCGACTGGTACAGGTCCTGGTACAGGACCGCACCCGTGGAGACGACGACGTCGACGACACCCCAGTCGATCAGGTCCCGGAGCACCTTGCGCAGCCCCGCGGCGATCAGCGGCCCGGCCAGGCCCAGGAAGAGCGTGGGCCGCTTCGGGTCGGTTAGGGCGTTCTCCCACACCTCCAGGCAACGGGCCAGGTTGCGCGCTTGGATCGAGGTGTCCGCGAACTGCTCGAGCAGCTCACCGGCGCTTCGCAGCCGGGTTACGTCGACGGGGACGATGGGTCGGCTCAGGATCCGGCGGCGCTCGGCCTTCGAGCCCTGCGGCACGCGCGGCGCACAGAGGAGGTCGATAAAAGCCGGCCCCGAGCGCGGGCGCCGTTCGGGCGCATTTAAGACCTAGCGGAGACACTTCCGCCGGTACCGTGGAGACCGCCGGGTCGGTTATTCTCCGCGCGCTGGCCGGACTGGCGGAGGGCAGCGGGCGGACCATCATCGTCACTGGGCCGCCGGAGTCCGGCAAGAGCGAGATGCTCGAGCAGATCCGCACCCGGGTCCGTGAAAGCGGTGCCCGGGTGCTCGAGGCCGCCGGTAGCTACCGCGAGCGGACGGTCTCGTCCGCCATCTCGGCCCGCCTCCTCGCCGAGTACGAGAACGCGGCCGGGCCCGAGGAGTCCGACGCCGGCGCCACCGGAGAGAGCGCCGAGGTGACGCCCTGGGCGATGAGCTACGTGCCGATTGCCCCACTCCCCTCGGCCAGCACGAGCCGATCCCACGCCGGCGGACGAGGTCTGCCGGCCGTCTCGCCCGAGGGGTTCTGGAGCCGCTTCACGGAGGACCTGCACAGCAACTCCGGCACGCCGCTCGCGGTGCTCGTCGACGACGGAGGCCTCATCGATCACACGAGCCGCGAGTTCCTCACCGCGCTGTCCTCCCGGACCCGATTCGGACCCTTGCTGGTCGTGCTCGCGCTGGACAGCGCGAACCCGGCCCAGGGGCTGTGGGAGGAGGGGCTGACGGGACGCGCGGACATCGACTGGATCCGGCTCGAGCACTCGCACGCCGACGCCCGGGAGGCCCAGCGGGTCCGTACCCTTCTCAAGAGCCTCCCGCCCGCCTCGCTCTCGCTCGTTCGCTACACGGCGCTCCTGGGCGGAGCGACCTCCCAGGTGGCGCTGGGCCGGGTGGGTCGCAGCGGACTCACCCAGATCGCGGATGCGCTCGCCGCTCCGACCGAGGCGGGATTGCTGCGGACCCGCGGGGACAAGGTCACGCTGACGACCGAGACTAGCGCCGGGGTCATCCGAGCGTCGATGACGGAGGAGGAGCGTCGGGACTTCCACGCCCGCATCGCCGACGCACTGCTCGCCCTCCACCCGGAGCCCACGCTGGAGCAGCGCCTCCAGATCGCCGAGCACGTCGTGGAGCGCGACCGCGGCCCGACCACGATCAAGTTCCTCGCCGAGACGGCCGCCGAGCTCGACCGCCAGGGACAGTACGACGCCGCCGAGCAGCTGCTCAGCCGGGCGATCGCCTGCGCCTCGGGGCTCGCGACGGACGCGCGCCTCGTCCTCGAGGCGCCGTTGCGGGTCGCGAGGACCCGCGCACTCATCTTTGCCGGTCGGCCGGCGGAGGGGGAGCGAGAGCTCCGCGAGAGCCTCGGGCTCGCCGTCGTGGGGAAGCTCCCGCGCGACCAGCTGGAGGAGCTGACCGAGTCGCTGCTCCCGGCGCTGCGCGCCGCCGGTCCGCGCCCCGGGCTCATGAACGAGCTGACCGAGCTCTCGGACCGGCTCCACGACAACGAGGCGTACGCCGCGGAGATGTTCCTGGTCTGCGCCCTGACCGAGGCCCACCTCGCGCGTACCCGTACGGACAAGGCGCGCGAGGAGAGCGCGCGCGTCAGTCGCCTGGCGCGCCTCCTACCGGGCGCGCCGGCCCAGGCGCTCGCGCTCCTCACGGTCGCCGCCCCTCTCATCGAAGGCACCGAGGACGAGCGGCGGATCGCGACCAAGTGCCTGCGCTCGGCCCGGGCCATCCTCGCGGGGGCGCGGCGGCCGGTCCTGCAGCTGTACGCGGACGAGATCCACGCCCGGCGGCTCCTGCTGCGGGGAGAGCGGGCGGCCGCGCTCACGCTCCACGAGCGGGCGGTGCCGATCGCCCAGCGCTCGCACCTGCCGGCGATGGAGCTGTTCCACCAGCTCGGCATCGCCTCCCTCCTGGTCGAGGACCGCCCCGATCCGCGGGCGGCCAAGGCACTCAGCGCGAGTCGGACGATCGCCGAGCAGCTGCATCTCGTCTCCCCGTCGCCGGCGCTGCTCCGCCTCGCCCTCGTCGAAGGCATCGCCTTCGGGCGCGCGGACTCGGCCAGCGCCGCCCGGCTGCGGTGGGGGTTCGTCGGGGAGCTCCCCCCCTCGGTCCCCCTACCGTACCGGGCCGAGGCGTGGCTGCGCCTGGCCGATCTCGAGCTCCATGAGGGGAACCACGCACGCGCCCGCGGCTACCTCGACCGGCTGGAGCATCCGACCACCCTGCGGGAGCTCCGTCTGGACTGGGCGCCGTGGCTGGCCGAGCTGCGCAGCCGGGTCGACCGGGAGATCGGCGAGACGGGCTAGAGGAAGGGGATCAGCCCGGGCTCCAGCGCGATCAAGATCGTCAGCAGGCCCACGACGCAGAGGACCCCGCTGAGGTAACGCTCGAGCCGGCGGGCCGGTACGCGGCTCCGCAGGAACTCACCGCTTCGAGCGCCGATCGCCGCAACGCTGACAAGGGCCAGCGCGGCGGAGACGAAGACGAGGAGCACGTTCTTCGTCGAGGCCACGAACAGGATCGTGAGCACCTGGGTGTTGTCGCCCATCTCGAGGAAGAGGATCAGGCTGAAGGCGACGCTCCGAACTTGGGCCGGGGTGAGAGGGGCTTCCGAAGCCTGATCGGCCTTCTCCTCCTCGGTAGGGTCACCGGCGAAGAGACCTCGAACCCCAAAGGCCAGGAGAATGAGGCCGCCCGCGACCTTCACCCAGAGCAGGTACGGCGCGAGCAGGCTGATCGCCGCCAGACCCAGGAGCACGGCCAGGGCGGTCGAGGCGAGGAACGCGAGCGACGCGCCCTCCCAGACCGCCCGGCGGGGGTGGCGCGCCGCGAGCGCGATCACGCCGAAGTTGGTCCGGTCGACGAGCTCGAAGCCGAAGATCACGACGAAGACGAGCCCGGCCGAGGCGAGCAGCTCCGAGATCACGGCCGGCGCGGTCCCGGGCGATTACCGCAGGAGCCGGAGGAAGTCGTCGGCCAGGCGCTCGCAGTAGACGCAGCGCAACACCACCGGCCGGCGGGAGTAGACCTCGAACTCGCTCTCGACCGGCTCGCCGTGGTTGGTGATGCAGTTCGGGTTCGGGCACCGGAGAACGCCGGCGATCCGCTCGGGCAGGCTCACGCTCCGCTTCTCGCGGACCTTCGAGTCCCGGATGATGGAGATGGTCGCGGTCGGCGCGATCAGCGCGATCGCGTTCACCTTCCGGGGCGAGAGCTCCATGTTCTCGACCTTGACGATGTCCTTCCAGCCGAGCTTGGAGCTGCGCACGTGCAGCGCGACGGAGACCGTCGAGTCCTTGTCGAGCCGGTGGACCTCGATGATCCGGAGCACCTCGAGCGCGAGTCCGTTGCCGATGTGATCGATGACGGTCCCGTTCTTGATCGGGGTGACCTTGAGCTCGCGGACCATGGCCTAGGCGCTCCGGCCCGTCAGCAGCAGAGACAGGAGCGCCATCCGGACCGGGACGGCGAGCTCTGCCTGCCGGAAGTAGGCGGCGTGGGGGGTGCCGTCGACCTCGGGTGCGATCTCGACGGTCCGAGGCAGCGGATGGAGGACGATGAGGCGGCTCTTTGCGGCCGCGAGCACGCTCGTGTCGACCCGGTAGGAGTCGGCCACGCGGGCGAACTCGAGGTCGTCGCCGAACCGCTCGCGCTGGATGCGCGTGACGTAGAGCACGTCGGCATCGCGCAGGGCGCGGTGCAGCTGGTCCTCCTCCTCGACCTTCGCTCCGACATGCTCGAGCTGCTCCCGGACCTCGTCCGGTAGGCGGAGCGGCGGCGGGCTGACGAGCACCATCTGGCTGCCGTACAGGGCGAGGGCGTGCGCGAGCGAGTGGACGGTCCGGCCGAATCGGAGGTCGCCGAGCAGCACGACCTTGAGGCCGCTGAGCGTCCCGAACGCCTCCTGCATGGTCGCGAGGTCGAGCAGCGTCTGGGTCGGATGCTGGCCGGCCCCGTCGCCGGCGTTGATGACCGGGAGCTCCGACACGGAGGCGGCGAGCCGGGCCGCTCCCTCGTTCGGGTGACGCAGGACGATCGCGTTGCCATACGCCGACAGCATCCGGACGGTGTCCGAGAGCGACTCGCCTTTGCGGATCGAGCTCGAGGACGGGTCGGCGATCGTGACGCTGCGCCCGCCGAGCCGTTGCATGGCCGTGTCGAAGGAGAGCCGGGTGCGCGTCGAGGGCTCGAAGAACGCGAGGACCAGGATCCGGTCCTCGAGCACAGTGCTCCGCTTCTCCCCCCGCGCGTACGGGAGCATCTTGCGCCCGGCGGCCAGGATCTCGTCGATCTCCTCGCGCGAGAGGTCGCGGATGGAGATCACGTCGCGACCCTTGAGCCCCATCGGCGCGGCGACACCGGCCCGCCGACTTAATCCCTCCCTCACTGGGCCCGCCCTGGGAACGAAACCTCTTCTTCCGACGACCCCAGCCCGGGACGATGGCGGGACGTGGGGTCGCGCAGCTCGCTGTGCCGCTCTACGCCGGCATGGTCCTGGCCTGGGGATTCAACTACGTCGCCGTCCGCTGGGGCCTGGCGTTCGCCTCGCCGCTCCTACTGGCCCTCCTCCGAGCGGTCATCGGTTCGGTGGCGATGCTCGCCTTTCTGTCGGCCACGCGTGCCTTGGGGGCGCTGGACCGAAGGGGCCGGCGCGACGCGCTCCTGATCGGGCTGCCGACGACGGCCATCTTCTACGGTCTCTGGTTCGTCGCGGCCGGAACCGTCGAGCCCGGCCTGGCCTCGATCCTCGTGTACACCTTCCCGCTCTGGGTCTCGCTCCTCTCGGGCCCCGTGCTCGGCGTACTGCCCCGCCGGAACGAGCTGGCGGCCGTCGCCCTGGGGTTCGTCGGCGTGGGGCTGGCCACCGAGCCGTGGCGGGGCTCGAGCGGCTCGATCGAGGCCTCCGCCGAGCTCCTCCTCGGTGCCGTCTCGTGGGCGTTTGGCACGGTTCTGTTCAAGCGCCGATTCCGGGGGGCGGAGGTCCAGGAAGCAAATCTCTACCAACTGATGGGAGGAAGTCTGGCCCTCGGCGCCGGGGTTGTCCTGGTGGGCTCGGTCCGGTTCGT